>CAYNRD010000079.1:0-8223 GCA_964399515.1 uncultured Mycobacteriaceae bacterium
ACCGGGATTTCACGGCCCTGTTCTTCGACCGGCGGCCCGAAGCCCTTGGAGAGCATCTGGCGGCCCGCTGGCACGCCGCCGGCCACCCGCCGTCGGACCTGGTGCGGGACCATTTCGACCTGCCCGGCGCCGACGATCCGTTGGACAAGGCCATGCGCCTGGACACCACGGTGATGCTGGTGGACGACCCGGTCAAACGGGTCGATGCCATGACCATGGCCTGGGGGCGGGAGGCGCGGGTGCCGTTCCTGGACCATGAGTTGGTGGAACTGGCCGCCCGCATCCCGCCCGCGGAAAAGCTGAAGGATGACGGCAAGGGCATCTTGAAGGATGTCGCCCGGCGCTATGTCCCATCCGAGGTGATCGACCGGCCCAAGGGCTATTTCCCGGTGCCGGCGCTGAAATACATCGACGGCCCGGTCCTGGACATGGTGCGGGACGCGCTGTCCAGCCAGACGGCGCGGGAGCGGGGCCTGTTCCAGCCCACCTATCTGGACACCCTGTTCGCCAACCCGGGCGACCACATCACGCCCTTGCGGGGCTCGGAATTGTGGCAATGCGCGCTGTTGGAGTTGTGGCTGCAGGCTCAGGATTTGTAACCACACCGAGGGGAGGACCGCTGCCATGACCACCGGACAAGCCCAGGGCGGCGACCGGCCCAAGCCGCGGGAGAACGCGGTGTTGGATTGCGGCTGGGGCCGGCTCGTGTTCGGACAAACCTTCGAGACCGCCGAAACCCTGCTGGAGTGCCTGCGCGCTGAGGACCCAGGCCGACGGGACATCGCCTTCTATGTCCAGGACCCCCATGTGCTGGTCGGCCTGGCCCCGCAGGAGGTGTTCCTGGACCCGTCCCACACCTACCGGCTGGATCTAGCCGCCTACCGGCCGTCGCGCGCCAAGCCCAAGGGGTTCCTGATCCGGCGCCTGGTCAGCGAGGATGACGCCCAGCAAGTCAACCGCATCTATGCCGCCCATGGCATGGTGCCGGTCCGGCCGGATTTCTTCTGGTCCCGGCGCGACAGCCGCAGCCTGACCTATCTGGTCGCCGAGGATACCGCGACCGGGGCGGTCATCGGCACGGTCACCGGCGTGAACCACGCCACCGCCTTCGGCGACCCGGAGGCGGGCACGTCCCTGTGGTGCCTGGCGGTCGACCCCACCGCCCGCCACGCGCGGATCGGCGAATGCCTGATCCGGCGCCTGGCCGAACAAATGCGGGATCGGGATGCGCGGTACCTGGACCTGTCGGTCCTGCATGACAACGATGCCGCCATCGCCCTGTATGAGAAGATCGGCTTCGAACGGGCGCCGGTGTTCACGCTGAAACGCAAGAACCCGATCAACGAGCATTTGTTCACCGGCCCGTCGGAGGAGGAGGAGGGGTTCAACCCCTACGCCAAGCTGATCCTGACCGAAGCCCGGCGCCGGGGCATCGGGGTCGAGCCGATCGATCCTGAGGGCGGGCTGTTCCGCCTGACCCATGGCGGGCGCAGCATCCTGTGCCGGGAAAGCCTGACCGAGCTGACCTCGGCGGTGGCGCTGTCGATCTGCGATGACAAGCGCATGACCCGGCGGATCGTCGAGCGGGCCGGCATCGCGGTGCCGCGCCAGGTCAACGCCGGTGACCGGGACGCGGTCACGGCGCTGCTGGCCGAGGCGGGCTCGGTGGTGGTCAAGCCGGCGCGCGGCGAACAGGGCCGCGGGGTCGCGGTCGGCCTGACCGACGTGGCGGCGGTCGACCGTGCGGTGGTGGAGGCCGGCCGGGTCTCGGACGCGGTGCTGGTGGAGGAATGCGTGGACGGCACCGACCTGCGCATCGTGGTGATCGATTACAAGGTGGTCGCCGCCGCCCTGCGCCGCCCGGCCATGGTGATCGGCGACGGCCAGACACCGATCAGCGGCCTGATCGAGCGCCAATCCCGCCGGCGGGCTCAAGCCACCGGCGGTGAATCCCGGATCCCCCTGGATGCGGAGACCGAACGCTGCGTGGTCGCCGCCGGCTACACCCTGGAGGACGTGTTGCCGGTCGATACCCCGCTGGCTGTCCGGCGCACCGCCAATCTGCACACCGGCGGCACCCTGCATGACGTCACCGAACACCTGCACCCGGCCCTGGTCTCCGCCGCGATCACCGTGGCCCGCGCGATCAAGATCCCGGTCACCGGCGTCGATTTCATGGTTCCGTCACCCACCGAAGCGACCTATTGGTTTATCGAGGCCAATGAGCGACCGGGACTGGCCAACCACGAGCCGCAGCCAACCGCGGAGCGCTTCATCGACCTGTTGTTCCCGCAGTCCCTGCCCCAGGCCATGCAGGCCGCCTGGCAGCGGGGGCCCGACGCGCTGGTAGCCGAGGACCGCCCGTGACGCCGCCCAAGATCAATCTTGACTACTTGCGCGACCATCTGGCGGCCCTGCTGGCGACACCCAGCCCAACCGGCTTCACCGACACCGTGGTCCGGCTGTGCTGCGATGAGTTGACCAAGCTGGGCATCCCGTTCGAGATCCCCCGCCGGGGCGGCATCCGGGCCCGGATCGAAGGAGGCCGGCGGCGGCCGGCCCGGGCGCTGATCGCCCATGTCGATACCCTGGGCGCGCAGGTCAAGCGGTTGAAGGAGAACGGCCGGCTGGAACTGGTGCCGATCGGCACCTGGAGCGCCCGCTTCGCCGAGGGCGCCCGGGTGACCGTTTATTCGGACCACGGCAGCTACAGGGGCACGATCCTGCCCCTGAAGGCGTCGGGGCACACCTTCGGCGATGATGTCGATGATCAGCCGACCGGCTGGAACCACGTGGAACTGCGGGTCGATGCCTTGGCCCGGAACCGGCCGGACCTGGAAGCGCTGGGCCTGGCGGTCGGTGACATCGTCGCCATCGACCCGGGCACGGAGTTCCTGGACAACGGCTATATCAATTCCCGCCATTTGGACGACAAGGCCGGCGTGGCGGTGCTGCTGGCGGTGGCCGAAGCGCTGACCCGGAACGACGGGCCGTCACCGCCGGTGGATGTCTATCTGCTGTTCACCATCGCCGAGGAAATCGGCCTGGGTGCCGCCGCGATCCTGAACGATGACATCGCGTCGATCGTGGCGGTGGACAACGGCACCACCGCCCCCGGCCAGGACAGCGCCGAATTCGGCGCCACCATTTGCATGGCCGACCAGTCCGGCCCGTTCGACTACCACCTGACCCGCAAGCTGATCAGCCTGTGCGCCAAGCATGACATCCCCTACCAGCGGGACATCTTCCGCTACTACCGGTCCGACAGCGCCTCGGCGCTGGAGGCGGGGCATGACGTGCGCACGGCCCTGATCGCCTTCGGTGTCGATGCCTCCCACGGCTGGGAGCGCATCCACATCGATGCGCTCTTGGCGCTCGCGTCCCTGTCCTGCGCCTATCTGCTAAGCCCGGTGGAGATCAACCGTGACGCCCAGGACATGGGCCCAATCCGCGGCTTCACCGAACAATCGGTCGAGGAGGCCGAGCAGACCCTCACCCCCAACCCGGACCTGGCGGCGGAATAGCGGCGGCGGCATCTTGGCGCCCCTGCCCGCATGCGGGTTCTGAGCGGCCGGATTTGCGACGGAAAAACTATCCGTTTCCAAAACCTGTTCCGCACCGCTTTCGGCCAAGGAGTCCGCCGAACTCGACAGATCCGGCATCCCGCGTCTGGACGGCACGGTGCGGCGCCACGACCTGACCCACCCCTTTGACACCCTGACCGTGTCCACGGAACTGGCGGCGCTGGGCTATTACCCGCCGGTTATTTTTTGCAACTTTTCAAGGACCGTTGCTGCCGGTCGGGATTTTGGTGTTCTTGACAATGGACTCTCTTAAAATTGCAACTCGGAGAAACTGTGTCTTGGCGGGCTCTGTATTAGGGGTGTTCATCGGTTACTTTCTGAGCGCACCAACTATGATCACCGTTGCGATCGCGGGTGCGGTTTCCGGTTGGTTCGGCTGGCGGTTCTGGCTCCGGCATGAGTTAACCTTGCCAAAGCGCCGATGATCACGGACCGAAGGCGTGATGTCTTTACGATCTTTGCTTGGGGTCTGGGGACAGTGTGCCGGCTCCTCGGCGATCTAAGAACAGAGTGCAATCACGGGCGGACAGGGTATCCAGGACCTTGGCCCACCGTCCCGCGCCAATACCCCCAACCCGGACTGGCGGCGAAATACGGCGAGGGCACCCGGGTGGGGCGCCCTCAAGGATCCGACGTGTGCTCAGCCGCCCGTGATTGGGATGATCGTGGGCTGCTTTTCGGCTGCGGTTGCCCGGGGGATCAGAACGGTCAGAACGCCCTTGTCGAACTGGGCCTTGATCGCGTCCTCGCGGGCCGAAAACGGCAACGCGAAGCGGCGCAAATAACTGCCATGGGTCCGCTCGACCATATGGTAGCGCTTGGCGTCCTCGTGCTTGGTCTCGGCGGCGTGCTCGGCGCGCAGGGTCAGAACACCGTCGGTCAGATCCAAGGCAATGTCTTTCTGTTCGATGCCCGGCAACTCGGCGGTCAACTCCAAGCCTTGCTCGGTCTCGGCGATGTTGACCCGCGGGCTCAGGAACCCGGCCCGGCCGCCCGCGTCGGTTGACATCGGCCAGCCCCGGGCGGCGGTTTCCATCATCTGATCCATCTGGCGGCGCATGGCCGTAAACGGGTCTTCGACCGGCGCCGACGCCATCCCGGGCAGCCGACCGAAGGGCGTCAGTGAGCGCAAATCCATCTCCTGGTCTCCCTCTCTGATCGTGACATCGCCAGGGTCGCGTCATGGTGCGGCGCAACCCGGCGATCACTGAAAACTGTTAACGTTTTCAGCATGTTGAAGTGTACACCGCACATGTTTCACCATGATGACGCTCATCAATAAAATTGTTGAAAACGAAACGGAGTCGGTGCGCTTGCGTTTTTATGAACATAAGTTCATATATATCTCATGATCGCCTCATCCCCTGGCCGCCCGCGCGGCTTCGACCTTGAGACCGTGCTGGATGCGGTGATGGACGTGTTCCACGCCCATGGCTATGGGGCCACCACCTATGGGCTGCTGGAACAGGCGACCGGCCTGCGCCGGCAAAGCCTGGTCTACGCCTTCGGGGACAAGGCCGCGCTGTTCGATGCGGCCCTGGAACGCTACGCGGACCGGCGGGTCGAAACGGTCCTGGGCCTGTTGCGGGACACGCCGGACCCCGTGGACGGCATCCGGGACGCCTTCGCCCTGTGGCTGCGCGATGCCGCCGACCGGGACCGGCCCGGTTGCCTGCTTGTCAACACGGCGGGGGAGACCACACAACCCAGCACAGCCGCCGCCGGGACCTTGCACAACGCGACCGGCGCATTGATTGCGGGCTTTACGGCGGCGTTCGACCGGGCCAGGAGCCGCGGCGCGCTGGCGGTGACGGCATCCGCCGACGACCTGGCCCGGATGGCAGTCGCCCTGGGCGATGGCGCCCTGATGCACGCCCGGGCCAGCCGATCCCCGCACTTGGCCGAAGCCGGGTTTCGGGCGTTTTTGACCACCGTTTTTCCCTCCCCCACCCCCGAAAGGACTGACCCATGACCGAGCCGTTCCCCGTCCATACCGAAGACACGGCGCCTGAAGCCTCCAAACCCGCGCTTGCCGCGACCAAGGCCAGTTTCGGGATGATCCCGAACCTGGAGCGGGTGATGGCCGCCTCCCCCGAATTGCTGGAGGGCCACAACGCGGTGTGGGATTTGTTCGATCGCACCACGCTGTCCCCGATCGAACGCCAGGTGGTCTACCTGACCGCCAATTTCGAGAATGAGTGCGACTATTGCGTGCCCTGGCACAGCCTGTTGGCCGAGAAGGCCGGCATGGCGCCCGCGGATCTTGAGGCGCTGCGCACGGGCGGCGCGCTCACGAACCCGAAGCTGGACGCGCTGGCCATGTTCACGAGCGCACTGATCGCCAACCGGGGCAAGGTCTCCCTGGCCGAGCGGGAGGCGTTCTTCGCCGCCGGCTATACGCCGCGCCAGGCCCTGGAGGTGATCCTGGGCCTGGCGGTCAAGACGATCAGCAACTACACCAACTCCGTCGCCGGCACGCCGCTCGACGCCCAAGTCCAGAGCCGCGCCTGGCACAAGCCCAAGGTGCCGATGCGGGCCGCCTGACCGGACCGGACCGCCACCCTACTCCTCGACCAGGACCGCCAGCAGCACGCTTTCCAGCATGCTGCCGGCATGGTCGTTGGCGGAGCCTTGGCCGGCCCGGGCCAGGACCCGGAAGAAGTTCCGGGCGTTGGGTCCGAAGCGCAGGGCCGACGGGGTGACGATGTACAGGGTCGAGATCTGCCGCCGGTCATTGATCGCCACGAAGCGCTGGGCCAGGCGGATGGTGTCCTGCAAATCGGGAGCGTGGGGTTCGGCGTCGCCGATCACCACGACGATCTGAAGCGCGTTGGGGCGGAACGGCAATTGGGTCGCCGACCGCAGGCCCAAATCCAGGTCTTCCTGCACGGTGCGGCTTTGGGCGGTGGTCCGCTCGATCAGCCGGATGAAGGACAGGATCCGATCGAAACCGGTGTCGGTCGGCGTCAGCCCCAGCCGGCGCACCGGCACCCGGCCCGTATCCCGATCGCTGTAGGCCACCACGGAGATGCGCAAGCTGGGCACCAGCCGCTCCAACACCCGCACGATGCTTTCCAGGGAGCGGGCCAAATCCCCGATCGCCGGCCGCATGCTGGCGGTGGTGTCGATCACGAACACCAGATCCAGCGCCTCTTCGATCGGCCGGCCGGGATCGACGGGCGGCACCTCGGCGGGGGGAGTGACGATCGGCTCCGGCTCCGGGGTTGGCGGCGGCGGCGCCCGTGCTGGCTCGGGCGTTGGGATCGGCTGGGGCACCGGATCGGGCGTCGCGCCACGGACCTGGATGATCTCCTCCTCCAGGGCGGCGGCTTCGGCCAGCAGGCTGTCCAACTCGGCCACCCTTTGGTCCAGGAACGCCGCCTTGTCGGCCAAATCGGCGGAAAACCGGGCAACCGACGCGGCCCCCGACTCCAAGGCCGGCCGAACCCCTTCCAATTCGGCGTTGGCATCCAGCGTTTGCCGGTAGAACGGCATCAGCATCACCGCCAGCAACACGAATACGCCGGTGGCCGTGGCCAGCACGTCCAAGGCCGATACGGAGAACATCGGCACGGACCGGTCGACGCGGCGCATGGCGGGGCCTCCTTCAGGACGGCTGCAGGGCGGTTCGGGTCATCCGGACCCGGATCCGGCCCAGGCCGATCGCCTGGCCATCGGCCACCGGCTGGGGGGAGAAGGCCGGCAAATCGGCGTCATCCAGCAGCGTGCCGTTCAGGCTGTTCAGATCCTCGATGCGCAGGGCATCGCCGGCGATGGTGAACCGGCAGTGCCGTTTGGACAGGCCCGGATCGGCCAGCGCCAGATGGCACAAATCCGGATGCCGGCCCACCACATAGCCCCGGCCGGACGCGCTGATCTCGCCCTCGCCGATGCTGAACCGCACCGGGCCGCCGTCGCCGTCGATGCCTTCGAACACCCAGGCCGTGCGGGGGCTGGTGGCGTACTGCGTCATCGGGCGGTCCTCTCGATCAGTTCAGGGTGTCGCGCCGGCCGGGGCGGCCCCGCTCCTCGCCGGGCAGGATCGACAGCAGCACGCTTTCGATTAACTGGCCCCGGTGTTGGCGGGCCTCCCCCTGGCCGGCATCGGCCAGGGCGGCGAAAAAGCCGGTCTTTCGCGGGTTCGGAAAGCCCGTATAGATGGTCGAGACGGACCGCCGGCCCGGCGCCGCGCCGGCCAGGAACCGTTGCGCCTGGCCGAACGCCGCGTCCACGCCGTCCGGGCGCGGCGGCTCGTCGCCGACCACGATGATCCGGCCCAGGACATTGGTACGGAAATCCATGTCCACGGCGGCACGCAGGCCCACATCGACAGGCTCCGGCTCGTCGCCGCCGCCGACCGCGCGCAGCCGGTTGGCGAAGGCCAGGATCTGATCGATCGCCAAGGGTGTCATCCGCTGCAGGGGGAACACCCGCAACGGCTCCCGGTCGGTCCGGTCCCGGAACGCCACGATGCCGATCCGCAGCGGCTGGGACACCCGGTCCAGCACCCGGACCAGGCCCAACAGGCTGCTGCGCAGATCGGCGATCTCCTCCCCCATGCTGGCGGTGACATCCATGACGATGACCAGGTCCAGGGGGCCTATCTTCAATGGGCCGGAGGTGGGGATCGGCGGCGGCT
>CAYNRD010000080.1:0-8203 GCA_964399515.1 uncultured Mycobacteriaceae bacterium
CGGGCTATATGTCGCGCCCCAAGCGGTCCACCAATGGGGTTGGCCGTTCGGCAATCGCATCCCCTGGTCGCCCGGCGCCTGAACCAAGGATCACATCATGACCATTGAGCTTGACCGGTTTCCGGACATCCCGGAAGCCGCGTGGGATCGTGTGCGCTGGCCCAACTTCGCGCGGCATGAACTGGCCTGCCGCCACACCGGCTTGTGCCGAATGGACCCGGCCTTCTTGGATTGGCTGCAACGGCTCAGGGGTTGGTGCGGGTTTCCGTTCGTGATCACGTCCGGCTACCGGCACCCGACCCACCCGATTGAGGCTGCCAAAGGGCGCCCCGGCTGGCATGCGTCCGGCCAGGCGGTCGATATCCGCTGCGCCGGCGAGGCCGCGCACAAGCTGCTACGGCACGCCATGGACAACCGCGTGGGCGGCATTGGGGTCAGCCAGAAGGGCGATTGGGGCTCCCGGTATCTGCATCTCGACTGGGGTCCCAATCGGATCTGGAGCTACTGAGGTGGCGTTGCAGCGCATCACCTTTCGGCCCGGTGTGATCACCGACGACACCGGCCTGGCCAGCGAGGGCGGCTGGACGGATGCGGATGGCGTGCGCTTCTCCCGTGGCCGGGCAGAGACCATCGGCGGGTGGGAGCGGGCGGCGCACGGGTCGGTCGGCGGGCCCGCGCGGGGGCTGCACGCCTGGGCGTCCCTGCTGGGCGACCCGCATGTGGCGATCGGGACCCCGACCGGTCTGTGGCTGCTGCAAGGCGGAGCGCTCCACGACATCACCCCCACCGGGCTGTCTTCGGGTTTGACCGATGGCCTTGGGGGCCTGGGCTTTGGCACCGGCGGCTATTCCCAGGGTGGTTACGGTCAGTCCTCGATCACCGAATTTCGGCCGCGCGTGTGGAGCTTCGCCAATTTCGGCGAGGATCTGATCGCGGCGGTCAGGGATGGCGCCGTGTACCGGTGGGACCTGTCGGCCGGCACCGGCGCCAAGGCCGCACCCTTGCCAGGCGCCCCCGCCCGGGTCGGCTCGGTTCTGGTCTCCAACCGGATCGTGGTGGCCTTGGGCGCGTCGGAAGAGAGCGGCGGCACCTTCAACCCGCTGTTGGTGCGATGGTCGGATACTGAAAACGCCGAGGACTGGCAGCCTCGGGAGGACAACCTGGCCGGCGAGCAGGCGCTGGACCACGGCAGCCGCATTGTCCGGGCGCTCAGGGGGCGGGGTGAGAACCTGGTCTGGACCGATACGGCCCTGTTTCGGATGACGTTTACGCCCGACACCGCCCAGGTGTGGGATTTCGACCTGATCGGCCAGGAATGCGGGCTGATCGGGCAGAACGCGGCGGTGGTCGCCAACGGCACGGCCTATTGGATGGGCCAGGGCCAGTTTTTCATTCTCACCGGCGGCAGCCCGCAGCCGATCGATTGTCCGGTCCGGCGGGCGGTGTTCGCCCACCTGGCGCCAGGCCAGGAAGACAAGGTGTTCGCTGGCGTCAACCAGCAGTTCAACGAGGTCTGGTGGTGGTACCCCGACATCCGCGACGGCAACGAATGCAGCCGGGCGGTGGTCTACAATTACGGGGAGAACCACTGGACGCTGACCGCCTTGGGACGGACCGGCTGGGTCGATCAGGGGCCGGTGCTGGCGCCGGTTGCGGTCGATGCCGGAGGCACTGTGTTTTTCCACGAGCGGGGCAGCAGCGCCGATGGCGGCCCGAAATCGGCCCGGCTCACCTCCGGCTGGTTCGACATCGGCGAAGGCAACACCTTGATCAGCGTGACCGGGTTTGTGCCCGACATCGCCGATCAGCGGGGCGCGATCAGTCTGACCGTCCACGGCAGGCCCTACCCGAACGGCGCGGAGATCACGTCCGGGCCGTTCACGGTCACGCCGGCCACCCAGAAAATCGACCTGCGCCTGACCGCCAGGCAAATCCGCATCGACCTGGCCAGTGAGGCGGCCCCGTCCTTCTGGCGGCTGGGGGCCTTGCGCCTGGACACCCAAGACACAAGGACCATCCGATGACCAATCCGACCGGCCTGCCAAACCCCTTGCCGTACGCGCCCAACTGCCTGGACCACGGGCATTTCGAAGCGGAGTGGGAGCGGTGTTGGCCATGGTTGCAGCGCTCCCTGGACGTGGCCCCCGGCCGGTTCGCCGAGCGTCACGTCTACGCCAAGGTGATGGCCGGCCAGGCGCATTTCTGGCGCGGGGACCGGTGCGCGGTGGTCACCGAATTCCAAACCTATCCCACGGGGTTGCGGACGCTCAGCTACTGGCTGGCCGGCGGGCCGGACAACCAGGCGTGGTCCGAGATCATCCACCTGAACGATACCTGGATCGAGCCCTGGGCCCAGCGGGCTGGGTGCCGCGAAATCGAAATCTGGGGGCGGCGGGGCTGGTGCAAGAAGTACCCGCGCTTCCGGGATCTGGGCGCATACCTGACCATGGAGATTGAATAATGGGCAAGGGATCCTCGAAAACCACCTCGACCAACGAACCACCGGGCTACGTGCAGGACGCACAGCAGCGCTACATCGCCCTAGCCCAGGACATGGCCGCCCCATTCCTGGACACCCCGCCGACCCAGCGGGTTGCGGGGTTGCATGCGGACCAGCTGTCGGGCTTTGACCAGGCGCGGACCTTGTCCAGCATGACGCCGGACGCCCGGTTCGGCGTGATGGCTCCTGGGGCGGCACACACCATGGATCTGTCGCAGCACTGGCTTGATCCCGCACCGCATATGATGGCCGGCGCGCCGCGGATAGACCCGACGGTCGCGACCATGCAGGCGCCGGTGATCAACCCGCTAGGCACGCAGCTGGGCGCCGCACCCCAGGTGGGCCTGCCGCTTTCGGCCGAGGCACCGGTCGAGGCCTATATGAACCCCTATACCGAGCAGGTGATCGCGCGTAGCCTGACCGGGATCGAGCGGAGCCGGTCCCGAGCCATGAACGAGTTGGACGCCCGTCGGGCCGCGACCGGGGCGTTCGGGAACCGCGCCGAACTGGCACGGTCCGATCTGGGGGAACGGTATGACCGCCAGATGGCGGAGACCGAGGCGCTGTTGCGCCAGCACGCGTTCCAGGATGCCCAAAGCCGTATCCAGGCCGATCTGAACCGAGGCCTGCAGGGCCAACTGGCCAACCAAGGAGCTGTCATGCAAACGGGGTTGGCCAATCAAAATGCCTATGCCAGGGCGGTGGACGGGAACGCCGCCCGTCGGCTGCAGGCGGGCCTGTCGAACCAGGGCGTCATGGCGGGGTTCTTGGACGGTAACGCGGCCCGGGAGATGCAGGCCAACCTGGCCAACCAGCAGATGGGCGGCGCCTTGGACATGGCCAACCAGCAGATGCGCGGGACCATGGACATGGCGAACATGAATGCTCTGAACCAACGGGCCGTCTTCGATAGCCAACTGCGCCAGGCGGCTTATGACCAAGCCATGGCAGGAGCCAACACGCTGATGGCGATGGGCGGTCTGCAACAGTCCCATGCACAGCAGCAGCTGGATGTGCCGTTGGAGATGCTCAACCTGTTGATGCAGACCACCAGTGCGGTCCCGAACGTTCAGACCAGTACACAGAAGACCAGCCAAGGCCTGGGCTCGGTACTTGGCCCGTTGGGCACCTTCGTCTCGACAGTGTCCAGCTTGCCAAGCTGAGCGGGCGGCGGGTCCGGGCGGCCCCTCCGGTCGCGGGCGACGACCTTGAGCAGATCGGGCTCCAATCGGTTCACTTTATGAGCCGACTGGGGCCCGTGCCCCGGCTATAATTAATTGAAATTATTGAATTTTTACCCGATCGAACCATATCACCGAATGATCAAGACGGGTAGTCTAGGAAGGCGATCATGGCAGTTTCAGAGCCCTTCGCCGGGCGTCCAGGCGGGTTGCCGTCCTGGGCGCTTTCGGCTTTGACCACCCTCATCGTCGCCGGCGTGCTGGCGGCTTTTGGCAACGCCTATCAAACGTCCATCGGCATGGCCCGGATCGAGACCCATCAAGAGGCCATGACCGAGCGTTTGGACGCCCTGTCCGCGCGTCTGGACTCCCGGGGGGACGTGCGGGGCACACTGCGCATGCTTGAAGAGCAGGTTAGGCAGTTGAGCAATCGGATCGAACGCCTGGAAAACCGCGATGCCGGATCCGGGCAGCGATAGTCCGCAACGGGCTTCTAAAGAAAATGTCGAAAAAACATCAAACTGCGTATAAAATAAAAACTCAATTTGAATCTCTTCGCGCTTAAGTAAACAGGTTGAGCCTTAAGCTTGCACGCTTCAAGAGAGTAATTTTTGTTGTATCATTATAGAAATCTCGGTTGTAATTATCCGCTCAACCATCCATAATCCTCCATAAAGTCGAGCGATGCACATCGGTGAGATCACAATTTCGGGCGGACGGATCATGACTTCGCGCCACAGTGTTGGCCTGGACGATGGGGATGCCGGGCGCCCAGGCCTGTCGGACCATCGTAACCCCTTGGTGACGCATATGAGCGCCAAGACGCCGAGAAAGGGATAGGACATGCCATCGGACCTTTCCGTACAGCAATTGGTGACGCGCCGGACCGCCTTGCTGGCCGGTCTCGATTTAGCGCCGCCAGCGGAAGCCGACCTCATGGTGCGGGCGCTTGACACGATCATGGACAGCTTGCGCGATCGTGTGCCCGCCGATGCCGTGGAGTGCGCACTGTACGCGCGGGTGCTGCTGTCCGAAATGACCGTGCATCGGCCCAATCCGGACGCGTGTTCGGCCTGTGAGCTGGAGATGATGGCCAATTTGACCCAGGCGCTGACCGCCCGGGCCGATGGGCCAGGCTTGGGCCAGGTTGCGGTGCCCGGAACAGTGGACCAAGACCAGCCCTTCGAAGCCGGACCCTTTTAAGCCGACGGCGAATCCACGATCGTGTTCGGGCGCAGCGGCACGATGGCATCATCCGATCAGTCTGAACCACCACCGGGATCCAAGGTGGTCGGATCGTGATCTGGGGCCGCCCGGCATCAAGGCTTTCGTCAGCGCTGGAGCCTGGTCCTGGGGCGGCTGGTCATGCGGGCCGCCGACGCGGTCCGTCCGGCGCCATCGGTCTTGCCGCGCTGGTCGTCGGACCGGCAATCACGCTATAGTTCTGTGGCATGACGAAAGGGCGCCGGATGATCCGGCCGAACCGCCAACCGATGACCCCGCCTGAGAAGGACGCCCCATGACCATTGCCGAGGCGATTGCGCTCGCGGTGTTCGTCGCTGTGAATTTCGCCGCCGCGTGTTCCGGCGCCTATTTCAGGCCTGGCGCCTGGTATGAACGGCTTGCCAAGCCGGCCTGGACCCCACCCAATTGGGCGTTCCCGCTGGTTTGGACCGTCTTGTACGTCCTGATCGCCGTGTCCGGGTGGCGGGTATGGCTGGCGGGCGAGGGGACGGCGCTAACCTTGGCCATGGCGATTTACGGCGTGCAGTTGGTGCTCAACGCCGGATGGTCAGCCTTGTTTTTCGGGATGCGCCGTCCGGATCTGGCGTTGCTCGAATGCGGCGCTTTCTGGGTGGCGATTATGGCTACCATCTGGGCGTTCGCCGCAATAGACACATGGGCGGCCTTGTTGCTGGTGCCGTACTTGGGCTGGGTAACCGTGGCGGTGACCCTGAATTGGGCGATCGTACGCTTGAACCCGCAAACGGCCGTGGGCGGCTGACCATCCGAGCCTGGTGCGTTCAAGATCCGGCGCTTGGGCCTATCCGGTCAGTCGCCCCAGATGTCAGCCATCGGTCACTTGGCGCGGGTGCGGCAAGGCCACGCCGGACAAATAGTGACCAAGGATCGACAAGGCGGTATCCACGCTCTGACCCAAGTCTTCCTTAATGATGTATCCAGCGACATTCTGGTCGTAGGCGGATGCAATATCCTCCGGCGTGTCGGACGTGGATAGTATGAAAACAATGGTCTGCCGGAGATTCGGATCCTGGCGAAGTTCTGCCAGGAACTCGTGCCCGTTCATGCGGGGCATGTTGATGTCCAACAACACCACGTAAGGCGGGGGCAGCGGCCGATCCGACGCCGAGCCGCGCAGGATCTCCATGGCCTCGACCCCGTCACACGCAGTCTTGACCGCCGTGCTCAAGCCACGCTTGCGGAGGGCCCGCTTGACGCTCATGACCGTGACCTGATCGTCATCAACCACCAGCAGCGTGGCTGCGGCTCCTTTGGGGCGACAGCGCGATGCCGGCTCGCAACGCACAAGAGCGCCCGGCGGGCTGCCGTCACCACCACCCGGTGCGGCGTTTATTGATACTCCCCCACCCATCCGTAGATTTTCCGGTCGATCGGTCATGGTTGGTTTCGAAATCCGCGCCGTTCCGGCGTCCAAGCCGGTCCCGCGCGGTGCGTGTCACCCCCGCAAGCGACAGACAGGCCGCTCCCCCGACAATCACTGTATAGCCAACGGACCCGGAAATCAGGCGTTCAACAGTATGGGGTTCCTGCTTGGAACCAACCAAGACCCAAGGGGGGGGCGAAGTTGGAACACCCCTGTCAAACCACCCGGGTCCCTGCCGTTAAAAACGAGATATGATCAGATCATTTTCCACTCAGACTATGATGGATCTGTCGCCCACGTCCCGTGTGTGATACACACTTGAATGATTTGGAGCGGCCACACCGCTTGGGGAGTGGTGATGGGGCCGCAGCGGATACAGGATCGGGACAAGGATTGCGACATGGTGTTCAAACAGGATCTCGGCACCCGTGGCCGCATTGGAGTGTGGGCTTCAGTGACAGTCGCGGTATGGACGCTCGCCGTTGTTGCCATGCCGCAGGTGGGTGCCTCCGACGCGCCGGTGAGCACGGATGCCCGCTCCGACGACGCCCGGGCCGATCAGTTCGATATTGTCTACGTCCCGCCCAGTGTGGGCACACCGATCGCCCGGGTCAGTGGTGGGACCCGGGCAACGGGGCACAAATCGGTGGTCGAAATCTTGGCGCCGCGTCATACGGGGCTCAGCGATGATTTCAGCCCGGTTCTGTACTGGTCCCTTAACCAACCCTCGCCGGGAAAAACCATTGAGGTGCACCTGACCGCCGTTGATCAGATCGAGCCCGTGTTCAGCATGTCCCTCTCGCAAGCGCCGAAGCCGGGTCTTCAACGGTTGGACCTTCGGGATCTCGGTGTGACCTTGGAGGAGGGGGTGCAGTATTCCTGGACCGTTGGCGTTTTGGATGCCCCTGGTGCCTGGGAGAACGCGTTCTTCGCGCGGGGCGGCTTGATGGTCTTGCCGGCGGACGAAGATCAGACCGACGTCAAGGGATGGCTGTCGGACGGCTATTGGTATGACGGGGTCGCCAAGCTGGGTCACGCCGCACAGTCCGGCGATTCGTCGGCGCTGCGGACGTTGAGCCGACTGGTCTCCGAGCAAGGCGGTTCACTGTAGAGACGTTTGCAAAGCGGCGACCGCGTCAGCGGAACGGCGCCAAGGTTCCGGACAGTCCGTCGAGCAACCGGCCCGGGTCGATCGAAACCCGGAAAAACACACCAGCCCCTTGCACGCTGTCGTCGTCCGGTACGTCGATGGTGATCAGGTCTTCCGCCCAAACCAAATCCAGCGTGACCGCGCGCGGCAAGTCCCATCGCAAGCCGGCCCCGGCCCCCACCAACTCCTCACCATCGGTTGTGCCACCGACATCCGAGACATGGCCGAAGTCCACGAAGGCTAGGGCTTGCAAGCCGTTCAGGAACGGGTTCGCCGCTACCCCATCGAAGACCCCGAGTGCCGCAATCGGCTGACGGTATTCAACCGAGCCGACCACCCCCCGGTCGGCCACAAGGAAGTCCTCGCGGTATCCGCGCACGCTTTGGACGCCGCCGCCCACGAACTGTTCCAGCGGCAACAGGGCATCGGGCGTCGCTTGGGCATCCAAGCGCCCCAGCAGCAAACCCTGGCTGCCCGGCACCCGGAACGCCGCCCTGGCCTGCCCAAGCCACGAAAAGAACGTGCCCGACGGTCCGCCGGCGACATCTCCGGTGGCGCCCAAGATGTCGGCACCGAAATAGAAGCTTGAGCGGCCCGAAAGCGCGAAGCGATCGGTGCTCCAACGCCCATCTTGGACCAGCCGAAACACGGCGACCCGCGTATCCCCGTTGCCGAGGGGCGCATCGGAGTCAAAAAACGCGAAGGATTCCCCCAATAAAAATGTTTCGCTGATCCGATAGCTGAAC
>CAYNRD010000081.1:0-5930 GCA_964399515.1 uncultured Mycobacteriaceae bacterium
GTGTTGGCCCGGCGGCCGCGCGCCGCCGCCCTGCCGACCACGGCGGCGCCGGCCCGCCGCCGGCCCTGGGCGGCCGGTGCGGCCCGCCGGGCGGTGCCGGCCATGCTGCTGCTGGGCTGCCTGGCCGCCGGCTTCGGCGCCGGCTGGACCGGGCCGGATCCGCTCACGGGCCTGGACGGCGGCGTCTGGGCGGCGGCGGCCGATGGGGGCTGGTTCGGGTTGGGCGGGGGCGTTGGGGGATGGGCGGGCTGATCCCGTGGTTGGGCCGGCGCTGGATGCCGATCCTGCTGGTGCTGTCCTTGGGTGTGAATCTGGCCGTGGGCGGCTTCGTGGCGGCGCGGGTGACGCGGGGCGACGGGCCGGCGCAGGTGGTGGGACCGTTGCTGGTCTGGCATGTGAGCCGGCAGTTGCCCGCCGATCTGAGGGCGGATTTACAGGCCCAGGTCCGGGAGGAGCGGCCGGCCCTGCGCGCCCGGATGGCCGAGGCGCGCGCCATCCGGGACCGCCTGATGGACAGCCTGGCCCAGGACCCGCCGGACCTGGCCGCTGCCCAGGGCCATCTGGCCGCGATCCGGGCCGCCAACATGGCGATCCATGTCCGCCTGCACGACCGGCTGATCACGACCCTGGCCGATCTGGAGGAGGCGGAGTTGCGGGCGGTGGGGGCGCATCTGCGCGACCGGTAACGGCATTTCGGTGACCGGCAACATTCGATCTTTTTTAGAAAGCGCACCGACTGCGTCTTCCCAGAACTGAAATGCTGGGGTCATACTTCTAACACATGGGAGGTATGCCGATTGATGATCCCTCGATTTCACCCGCCCCGGGTGCGGATCTGGGCCTTGGCGGCCCTGGTCACGGGCATGGCGGTCATGGGTCCGGCCCGTGCCGATGAGGTCTACGACCGGGTGGTGGACAACGTCGCCGCCCTGGACCGGATGGGCAAATGCTGGACGGCGGTTGGTGTGGAGGGCGGCTATCTGATCACCGCCCATACCGGCCGGCGCAGCGGTGTTACGGAAAGTGCCACCTGGATCAACGGCGACGCGATCGACATCACCGCCCAAGCGACCGATTGGCAGCGCGGGGTGCTGCTGGTCAAGGCCACCCGCCCCGCATCCGACCGGGCCGGGCTGGAACTGCGCCAGGCGCCCATCGAGCCCTGGACCCCGGTCTGGCTGGTCGCCCATCCGGGCGTCGGCGGCGACGCGCCACAGCCGCCGGTGTTCCTGGAAGGCACCGTAAGCCGGGTGATGGATTTCGGCGGCAGCCGATACTTGAACATCCAGATGGTCGATCCGCTGCCGGACATGGCGTGCAGCGTGTCGCCGGTGATCGACATCGACGGCCGGCTGGTGGCGATCGCCGGCCGCCCGATCGCCCAGGAGGAGGGGCCGCCGCGCTTCATCGGCACCTCCCCCTCCGGCTTGGCGGAAAGCCTACGCCGGGTCCAACGCTTCGGCATGGTGGCGTTGGACCGGCTGGAGGACGAGGCCGCCGAGGCGCGGGAATAGGGCGCTCGGGGTATGCGCTGACGAACGGCCCGGCACCCGCCGTCAGCCATCCAGCACCTGGGACGGCAGCCAGGTGGACAGGGACGGCACGGCGATCAGCAGGGCGAGCACCAGCACCTCCATCAGGATGAACGGCCATACGCCGCGCACCACCTGGCCCATGCGCAAGTCCGGCCCGGCCGCCCCCATCACCGCGAACAGGTTGACGCCCACGGGCGGGGTGATCACCGAGATTTCGATCAGCTTGACGGTGACCACCGCGAACCAGACCGGGTCGATGCCCAGTTCGCGCGCGACCGGGAACAGGAACGGCAGCGTCACCACCAGCATCGACGTGGTGTCCAAGAAGCAGCCCAGCACCAGGAACAGGACCGAGACCAGGATCAGAAAGCTGATCGGATCCCCCGCCAAGGCCGTGACCAGGTCAACGGCACCATCGATCACCCCGGTCGCCACCAACATGCGGGAGAACAGCAGCCCGCCGATCAGGATCGCGAACACCGCCGCACTGACCAAGGCGGCGTCCTTGGCCACCGGCATCAGCCAGCCGGCCGCCCCCCGCCGGGCGCCCAGCGCGATCACCAGGGCCAATGCCGCCCCGACCGCGCCGGCGCCGGACGCGGGAAAGGCGCCCGTGTAGAGCCCGCCCAACACCGGCACGATCAACAGCAGGAACGGCCAGGCCCCTGCGGTCAGCCCCATGCGGCGGCGCCAGTCGACCGGGACGATGGGCACGGGCGGCGCCAACCCGGGCCGCAGCCGCACCAACACCGCCAGGCCGATCAGATAGACCCCGGCGCTGAGCAGCCCGGGCACGGCACCGGCGATCAGCAACCGCCCCACCGACTGGTCGGTCATGATCGCGAAGATCACGAAGGTGATCGAGGGCGGGATCATCGCCGCCAGGCTGCCGGTGGCGGCGATGCAGCCGATCGACAGCGACCGGTCATAGCCGGCCGTGACCATGCGCGGATAGGCCAGGCGGGTGAACACCATGGCATTGACCATGGTCGAGCCCGACACGGCGGCGAACAGGGCCGAGCCCAGCACCACCGCCTGGTACAGCCCGCCGCGTACCCGGGCCAGCCAGTGCTCCAACGCCCGGAACAGCTGCCCGGTCATGCCCGACGCCTCGGCCAAGCCGCCCATCAGCACGAACAGCGGCAGGGCCGCGAAGTCGAAGTTGCCGGCGACGGCGAAAGGCAGTCCCGCCAGCTGCGCGGCCGTGAAGCTGGGCCCCAGCCCCCACAGCATGCCCAAACCGCCGATCGCGGCCAGCGCCACCGCCACCGGCACGCCGGCCAACAGCAGCAGCACCAACCCCCCGGTGGCCAGGGCGCCGATTTCCGCCGGGCTCACGGGCCGGTTTTACCGGTCCGAACCAGGGCCGCCGCTTGGGCCAGGCACACCAGCGCCACAACCGTCGCCCCCAGGGCGAGCGCCCCTTGGGCCGGCCATAGCGGCAGCGGGATCAGCCCCGGGGTCGCCCGGCCAATCTCGGCCGCCCGCAGGGTCGCCGCCCAGCCCTGGACGGCGAAGGCGCCGAACACGGCGGCGGTCATGGCCAGGCGCATCAGAGCCAGCGCCGTGCCCACCCAGCCCGGCCGATCCCCAAACCCGGACAGTGTGATGCGGATCTGCCGGCCGGCCAGTTGGGTGGCGGGCAGGGCCAAGAACACCGCCGCCACCAGCAACAGTCCGGTCGCCTCCCGGGCCGAGGGCAGCGCCCTGGCCTCAAGCCCGAGCCAATCCAGATTGGCCAAGGCCGCGTCCAGCCCGCCGATCACCGCCATCGCCAACAGGCACACCCCCGCCAGCCACAGGCAGGCCTGGGCCAGGCGGGCGATCAGCCGCCGGTCACCGCCCGCCAAATCCGCACCATGGCCTGGGCCGCGTCGCCCTGGCCGACCTGGGCCTGGCTGGCGATGAAGTCCCCGAAGAAGTCCGGATTGGCCGCCCGCCAGGCCAGCTTGTCGGCATCGGGGAACGGATGGAAGCGGACCCCCTGTTCGGTCAGGGTCTCGATGGCGGCCTCGGCGGCTTGTTTGGTCAGGTCCCGGTCCCGCAAGGCGGCCTCGGCCGAGACCCGCTCCAACAGCGCCTGCTCATCGGGCGCCAGCGCGTCCCAGGCGTCCCGGTTCATCCAGATGCCGCTGGTCGGCCCCAACCACAGGGTGACGTCATGGACGTGCTGGGCCACCTCATAGATCTTGAAGTTGACCATCAGATCGACCGAGAACGGGATGCAATCGACGACCCCGCGCGACAACCCCTCGTACAGCTCCGCCAAGCCCAGGCTGACCGGCACGGCGCCGGCGGCCTCGACCATGCGCGGCATGTCCGACCCCCAGGTGCGGATTTTCTTGCCCGCCAAATCCTCCAGGCCGGAGACCGGCTCCCGGCACACCAGCCGGTAGGGGTTCAAGTGGTGGAAAAACAGCGCCTTGACCCCGTTGCGCGCCGCCTCCTGGTCCAGGGCCGGCACCTCGGCGGCCAGGCGCGCCATCAACTCGGTCGCCTGATCGACCTCGCTCATCGCCATGGGGATGGAATTGGGCGCGCTGTACAGGGGCAGATCGGCGCCGAAATAGCTGGGCGACATGTTGACCAGCTCCACCCCCCCGGACCGGACCAGATCCAGATTCTCCCCGGCCGTGGCCAGCGCGCCGGCATAGAAGATCCGGACCGTCAAGGCGCCGTTCGACCGGGCCTCGATCTGCTCCGCCCACCAGCGGTTGACCTGGGAGGAGACGGTGTTTTCCGGCCATTGGCTGGACAGGGTCAGGGTCTTGGCGGCCTCGGCCGGCGCCGATGCGGCGCTGGCCAGCAGGGCCATGACCAGGGCCGTGATCACGCGTGTGGCGACAGACATCGGGCGTGGCTCCCCTTACCGGCCGTCGATGCCGGCCTGGGCCACCGCCTCGTCCTTGTCGGGCGTGAGGCCGGAGATGCCGATGGCGCCCACCACGGTGTCGCCGTCCTTGATCGGCAACCCACCGCGCAGCGGCGTGACGTCGTCCACGCCCAGGAACGCCGTGCGGCCGCCATTGATCATGTCTTCCAACGCGCCGGACGGGCGCCCGAAACGGATGGTTGATCGGGCCTTGCCGATCGCGATCTCAACCGTCGCCGGCCAGGCGGCGTCCATGCGCCGTACCACCAGGGGTGCTCCGAAGGCATCGGTGACGCAAATCGCCACGGCCCAGCCCTGGACATTGGCATGATCCTCCGCGGCGCGGGCGATCTGATCGGCGTGCTCCAGACCCAAGGTCGGGCGGGACAGTGTGGACATATGTCTGGCTCTTATGGTGGGGGGGTGGTCAAACGACGCGAGATTTATGCACAGCGCCCAATTCCGGCATCAAGAGGGCAAAACCGACAGCACCGTGTCGGCGAAGGTTGCCGCGAACTGGGGGTAGGCGCACAGGGATGAGGCCAGCATGCGGGGCCGGAGGGCCGCCCGCACCCCGGTCTGCTGGTCGGAGCCGAGGTACTCCTGGGCCAGGGCCACGAAGCTGTCGTCGGTGTCGGCGACGAAGGCGGGCATGCCGAACGCCCGCATCAGGGCCGCCGACTGCCCGCCAGCGATTGTCGGCCAGTCCAGGGTCAAGACAGGGGTGCCGGAAAACAGCGCGTCGCAACGGGTGACCCCGCCCGAATAGGGGGCGGCGTCCAGCATCAGATCGGCGGCCCCCAAGGCCGCGAAATAGGCGCTGCGCTTGACCGGCGTCTGGATCCGGATGCGGTCGGCACCAACGCCGTGGCGCGCCATCGCGGCCCGGTAACGGGCGATGTTGTCGGCCAGGCCGTTGTCGGCGCCGATGATGGTCAGCTGGCTTTCGGGGCACCGGGCCAGGATCCGGCCCCACAGGTCCAGGGTTCGGGCGTTGATCTTGGCGGCCCGGTGCGGCGCGATCAGGCGGGCCGGCCGGTTGGGTTCGGTGCGCACCTCCCCGACCTTGACGAGCGGGGCGTAGGGCCATCGAAAGAACGGCTCCGGCAGGGTCAGCCAGCGCTGGCCCGGGCCCGGATCCGCCCCAGCATCGGGCGCCGCTGCGCGGGTATCGGTCAGGTGATGGCCGATGCCCGGCAGTTACGACCGGCCCAGACTGCCCAGCCACTCCACCTCGGCCCGGGCCAGGGCGGGCAGTTGTTCAAGCAGCGTGCGATCGCGCCGGGGCTCGTCCAGCCAGACCAGGACATCCAGATCATGGCGCCCGATGGCGGCGGCGTGCTCTGCCACCGACAGGGGCGCGAGGTCATCGAAGCTACGCGCCGCCTTGACGATTTCCGCGGTCATGGGGTCGGGGGTGGCGAGGGCGGCCATCACCACCAGATCGGCGCGGCCGTAATCCCAGCACTTGATCAGCGGGAAGACCAGCCGGCCCAGCGGGTGGGAAAACAAGCATTCGGACA
>CAYNRD010000081.1:6030-8123 GCA_964399515.1 uncultured Mycobacteriaceae bacterium
TTGATCAGCGGGAAGACCAGCCGGCCCAGCGGGTGGGAAAACAAGCATTCGGACACCCGGTCTGCGCTATGCGGTCTTGACCGCCCCTTCGGCCTCCAGCGCCCGGTGCTCGGCCTCATCGGCCCGAAGCCACGCTTGCAGGGCCTCCGGCAAGGGGGGCGACGGGTCGGTGACCCCGGCGGCGGCGGCGATTTCGGTTGCCGGCACCAGCCCACGGCCTTTTTCCAGGAAGGCGGTCTTGACATAGGCCTGCAAGGACAGCCGACCGTCCCGCTTGATCGCCCGCTGGCGCAGATAGATCCAGCGCGCGTCCCAGCCGACCACCCGGGTTTCCAGATCATACGGCTCGAACGGCCCCAATTCGCGCCGGAAGCGAACCGAGGCACCGGCCAGCACCGGCACCCAGCCCCGCTTCAGGAAGGTGCGCCACATCCCGGTGCGGATGATCAGGTCCATCCTGCCCAAATCGCAGATGCTCAGATACCGGCCATTGTTCATGTGCCGGTTGGTGTCCAGATCCGTGAGCCGGACCCGGAACCGCCGGACCGACGGATCGAACAGCCCCAGCCGGCCCCGGGACAGGAAGGCCGCCACCAGCACCCACACAAGCCGGATCCACAGATTCATGGTCGGGTTCCGGCCCGACGGCCTTCCGATCGGTGCGGCCTAGAACATCTCCTCGGCCAGGTCCATCAGCGGGGCCTTGCCGGCCATGATGCTGGCGAACAGGCCGGAGCTTTCCGGCAGCATGCGCTGGAAGAAGAAGTTGGCGGTCTTCTGCTTGGCCTCATAGAAGCCGGTCTTGCCGTTGGCACCCTTGGCCAGGCCGGCATTGGCCGCCTTGACCATGCGGGTCCACACATACGCCATGGCGACCAGGGCGAACAGCTTGAGGTAGTCGGCCGAGGCGGCCCCGGCCTCCTCCGGGTCCTTCAGGCCCTTCTGGGCGATCCAGGCGGTCGCCTGCTGCAACCGGCCGAACGCCTTGGCCAGGGGCATGACGTACGGCGCCAAGGCCGGGTCCTCGGCATTGTCCTTGATGAACTGGTCAACCGGGTGGAAGAAGCTGCGCAAGGCTCGGCCCATATGGGCCGGCAGTTTGCGCCCCACCAGGTCCAAGGCCTGGATGCCGTTGGCCCCCTCATAGATCATGGCGATGCGGGCATCGCGTACGAACTGCTCCATGCCCCATTCCCGGATGTAGCCATGGCCGCCGTAGCATTGCTGGCCGATCGAGGCGCAGGCAAAGCCCATATCGGTCAGATAGGATTTCAGGATCGGGGTCATCAGCCCGACCAGGTCATCGGCTTCCTGGCGCACAGCCGGGTCCGGGTGCTTGGTCAGCTTGTCGATTTCCAGACCGATCCAGTAGGCCATGGCCCGGGCACCTTCATTGAAGGCCTTCATGGTCAACAGATTCTTGCGCACATCCGGATGCACGATGATCGGATCCGCCGCCTTATCCTGGGCCTTGGCTCCGGACAGTGCACGGCCCTGGATACGGTCCCGGGCGTAGGCGACGGCGTTCTGGTAGCTGACCTCCGATTGGGAATAGCCCTGTACGGCGACGCCCAGGCGGGCGGCGTTCATCATCACGAACATCGCCCGCATGCCCTTATGGGCCTCGCCGACCAGCCAGCCGGTCGCGTCGTCAAAATTCATCACGCAAGTGGCGTTGGCGTTGATGCCCATCTTGTGCTCGATCGAGCCGCAGGCGACACCGTTGCGCGGGCCCGGCACCCACTCGCCGCCCTGGTCCTTGGGCAGGAATTTCGGCACCACGAACAGGGAAATGCCCTTCACGCCCGGGGGCGCGTCGGGCAGCTTGGCCAACACCAGATGGACGATGTTGTCGGTCAGGTCGTGCTCGCCGGCGGAAATGAAGATCTTGGTGCCGCTGATCGCGAAGCTGCCGTCGTCCTTGGGCACCGCCTTGGTCTTGATCAGGCCCAGATCGGTGCCGCAATGGGGCTCGGTCAGGCACATGGTGCCGGACCAGGTGCCATCGGTCAGCTTGGGCAGGTACAGCGCCTTCTGCTGATCGGTGCCGTACTTCTCCAACGCGCTGTACGCGCCGTGGCTGAGGCCGGGAT
>CAYNRD010000082.1:0-8013 GCA_964399515.1 uncultured Mycobacteriaceae bacterium
CGGTGTGTGCTTGAGCACCTCGCCAAAGGCCTTTCCAACAAGGAAATCGCCAATGCGTTGGGGTTGGGTGAGAATACGGTAAAGATTCACGTTCGGGAGATCATTCGCACCCTGAACGTGCGCAACCGAACCCAGGCCGCGCTGGTCGCCCACGGCTATCTCAATCAGGACCGGTAAGGCAGTTTTTTTGATGTGGTACGGGTCCATGGCGGCATTAACGTCGCCGCCGAGCCCATCATCACGCCGTGGAACGACGGTCACCAACAGTTGGCTGGACTGCCGGGCCGCCTAAGGTTCGAACACCACCGTCCGGTGACCGTTCAGGAACACCCGGTGGTCAGAGTGCAGGAACAAGGCCCGGGACAGAACCCGGGCCTCGGTCTCCCGCCCGCGCAGCACCAGTTCCTCGGCGCTGAGCGCGTGGCTGACCCGCTGGGCATCCTGATCGATGATCGGGCCTTCATCCAGATCCGCGGTGACGTAATGGGCGGTGGCGCCGATCATTTTCACGCCCCGTTCATAGGCGCGGTGATAGGGCTTGGCGCCTTTGAACGCCGGCAGGAAGGAATGGTGGATGTTGATGATCTTGCCGAAATGCCGGGTGCTGAACCCGTCCGACAGCACCTGCATGTATCGCGCCAGCACAATCAGCTCGGCGCCCGAGCGGTTGATCAGCTCATCCAGGCGCGCCTCCTGCTCCGCCTTGGTGTCGGGCGTCACCGGCCACAGATGGAACGGGATGCCCAGCCGCTCGACGTCGGGGCGGGTGGCCGCGTGGTTGGAGACCACGGCCACGATGTCCAGGGCCAGTGTGCCGGTCTTCACCCGGTAGAAGATGTCCTGCATGCAATGGTCGAATTTGGACACCATCACGATGGTCTTCAAAGGCTTCCGGCCCTCATGAACCTGGACATCGGCCTCAAACGTCGCCTTGAACCCCTCCAACGCCGCGATGAGAGCGCTCGGCCCGTACCCTTCCGGGGCCACCACTTCCATGCGCAGGAAGAACCGACCTTGACCTAAGGAGCGATCGGTACCCGGGTCCGGCTGGAAGAACTGGGAGCTGTCAACAATGTTACAGACCTGATCGGACAACAGGGTGGCGATGGCCTTCACGATGCCCGGACGGTCCGGGCAAGCGACTTTCAAGATCAGCGACATGGCAGGATTTCTGGGATCAAGTGAAGCGATGCAAGACTGCGTCCGCTACCATGGCAAACAGCCCCCTTGGCCCCCCATTGCGACAGGAATGCGACCATCCGCGCCAGCGAACCGTCCCGCCGTCACGCCCGGGCGACGTTGGGTGCCGCAGCATCGAAGCGGCCGCGGGTGTCAATGATCAGGGGGGCGTGGCGGGCGATGAGGGGGTAGTCGAAGCCGTCATGGTCGGTGACCAGCACGACCGCGTCCTGGGCCGCCAGGCTGTCCGGCGTCAGCGGGGTCGAGGTCAGGTCGAAGGCGTAATGGCGCATCTTCGGAAAGCGCGGCACATGGGGGTCGGCATAGGCGATGTCCGCACCGCGCGCCGCCAGCAGGGACAGAATCTCCGCCGCCGGGCTTTCGCGCGTGTCGTTGACGTTCTTCTTATAGGCCAGGCCCAGGACCAGGATCCGGGCGCCGCGCAGGGGTTTGGCCCGGTCGTTGAGCGCGTCGGCCAGCCGCTCGACCACCCAGCCGGGCATGGCGCGGTTCACCTCCCCCGCCAGCTCGATGAAGCGGGTGTTCAGCCCGTATTCCCGCGCCTTCCAGGTCAGGTAGAACGGGTCGATCGGGATGCAGTGCCCGCCCAGGCCCGGCCCGGGCGTGTAGCGGGTGAAGCCGAACGGCTTGGTGGCGGCCGCGTCCACCACCTCATGGATGTCGATGCCCATGGCGTGGGCGATGGTCTTCATCTCATTGACCAGGCCGATGTTCACCGCCCGCTGGATGTTCTCCAACAGCTTGGTCAGCTCCGCCGCCCGGGCGCTGGACACCGGCACCACGGTGTCGGCCACCTGGCCGTACAGGGCCAGGCCGACCCGGGTGCAGGCGGGGGTGACGCCGCCGATCACCCGCGGGGTGTTCTTGGCGTTGAACCGGGTGTTGCCCGGGTCCTCCCGCTCGGGGGCGGAGACCAGGAACAGGCTGTCCCCGGTCGTCAGGCCGTGCGCCTCCAGGATCGGCCGCACCACCTCGTCCAAGGTGCCGGGATAGGTGGTGCTTTCCAGCGCCACCAGGGTGCCCGGGCCCAGATGGGGCGCCAGGCTTTCGGCGGTGCCGGTGACAAAGGACAGGTCCGGCTGGCGATACCGGTCCAAGGGCGTCGGCACGCACAGCGCCACCGCCCCGCAGCCGGCCAGGCCGGCGACCTCACCCTCCGGGATCAGCCGGCCGCCAGCCGCCGTTCCGGCCACGGCCGCCGCCACCCGCCCGGCCGGATAATGGCTCAGATAGCTTTGGCCCGCCGCCAGCCGGTCCAGCTTGGCCCGGTCGGTGTCGAAGCCGCGCACCGTGAAGCCGGCCTCGGCCAAGGCCAGGGCCAGAGGCAGCCCGACATAGCCAAGGCCCATCACGCCGATCGGCGCGGTCTTGTCCGACAGCGCCGTGATCAGGCGGATCGCTTGGGGGGGCAGTGGCTGTGCGGAGGGGTCCATGACGACGCGTGATACCCCACCGGTCGGCGCGGGGGAACGCGGTCGGCGCCTGGGTTATGGCGATACCGGCCGCGCGTTTGGCGTGAACAGGCGCTGGCCGGCGATCTGATAGGCGCCGATCAGGGCCTGGCCTTTTTCCGACGCCAGCCAAGCTTCCAGCCGCGTCGCCAGGTCGGCTTCCACATGGGGATGGCGGGCCGGGTTGACCGGCAGGAAGGCGTATTGGTTGAAAAGGGCCGGGTCGCCTTCGACCAGGATCGCGTAGTCGGATGTGTTGCCGAAGTTCAGCCAACTGGCCCGGTCGGTCAGGATCACGGCCCCCATGCCGACACCGGTGTTCAGCGTCGCCCCCATGCCGGAGCCGGTGGCCCGGTACCAGCCGCCGGCGGCCTCCACATCGATGCCGGCCGCCTGCCACAGGCTCAACTCCCGCCGGTGGGTGCCGCTGTCATCGCCCCGGCTGGCAAAGGGCGTTTGGGAGGCGGCGATTTTCTTCAGCGCCTCGGCGGTGTCGGTCAGGCCCCGGATGCCGGCCGGGTCCGCCGCCGGGCCAACCAGTACGAAGTCGTTGAACATGATCTCCCGCCGGTGGGTGCCGTGGCCTTCGGCCACGAACCGCTCTTCGGCGGCCCGGGAATGCACCAGCACGGCATCGACATCCCCGGCCCGGCCCAGGCGCAGCGCCTGGCCGGTGCCGACCACCAGTAATTGCACCTCCAAGCCCAGATCCGCCGCGATCTCCGGCAGCAGCACATCGGCGAGCCCGGAATTGTGGAACGAGGTGGTGACCGCCATGCGCAGGCTGTCGGCCATGGCCGGCGCAGCACCGGCGGCAACGGCCAGGAAAATCGACAAGAACAGGCCAAGCGCAGCTTTCATTCCAGGATGTCTCCGTTCAGGTAGGCTCTGGCATCCGGGGTGTCGGGCGCCATGAAGAACTGGTCGGCGGGCGCGTGCTCGTAAATCCGGCCACGGGCCATGAAGATCACATCATCGGCCAGGCGCCGGGCTTCGGGCAGGTCATGGGTGGCGATCAGCACCCGGGTACCAGCCCGGGCCGCATCCAGCAGCATCGCCTCGATCGCCTTCTTGGAACGGCCATCCAGATTGGCGGTCGGCTCATCCAACAACAACAGGTCCGGCCCGGTGATCAGGGCCCGGGCCAGGGCCAGCTTCTGCTTTTCGCCGCCCGACAGGGTGGTGGCCCGGTGGTCCAGCAGAGCCCCCAATCCGACTTGCCGGCCCCAATCGGTCGCCATCTCCAGGGCTTCTTGGCGCGGCATATCCCGGAGCCGCAGCGGGTAGGCCAGATTATCCAGCACACTGCGCCGCAGCACCACCGGGCTTTGGAACACGAAGGCCTGGCGCCGCAACGCCTCCACCCGGCCGCAGCCATAGCGCACCGTGCCGGCCGACGGCCGGGCCAGGCCGTGGATCAGGCGCAGCAAGGTGGTCTTGCCCGCCCCGTTCGGCCCCATCAGCACGGTCAGCCGGCCTTCGGCCAGGGTCAGATCGACGGGGCCGATGATGTCCAGCCCCCGCACCCGGACCACGGCCCCGCTCAGTTCCACCGGCCAAAGCGGCGTTACCACCGGCTGCCGGCCTCGGTCCGGGACAGCATGTGGGTGGCGACGTTCACCACCAGCGCCAGGCCGATCAGCACGTAGCCCAGGCCGATCGCCAGGGCCAAATTGCCCTTGCTGGTCTCCAGCGCGATCGCTGTGGTCAGCACCCGGGTCGCGTGCTCGATATTGCCGCCCACGATCATGATCGCGCCGATCTCTCCGATCGCCCGGCCGAACCCGGCCAGGGCCGCCGTCATCAGGGCCCGGCGCCCGTCCCACAGCAGCGCTCGGATCCGTTGGCCCAGGCTGGCGTTCAGGGACAGCAGCAGATCGTGATATTCCGCCCACAGGTCCCGCATCGCCTGGTGGGCGATCGACGCGATCAAGGGCGTGATGATGATCACCTGGGCGATCACCATCGCCGTCGGGGTGAACAAGAGGTCCAAGACCCCGAACGGCCCGGCCCGGGACAACAGCAGATAGACGAACAGCCCCACCACCACCGGCGGCAGGCCCATCAGGGCGTTCAGAACCGCCACCGTCAACCGTCGGAACCGAAACCGGCGGACGGCCAGGATCGCGCCCAGGGGCATGCCGATCGCCGATGCGATCACAGTCGCGGTCACCGTCACCTGCAGCGACCGCCAGGTGATTTCGACCAAATCCGGGTCCAAGGCCACGACCAGCCAAAAGGCGGCGACCAAACCCTGCCAAAGATCCGCCATCGGTCATGGCGACCCGCAGCCCGTCCGGCCGGTCAATTGTCCAGCCGGACGGACGGCGCCTTGGTGGTTTCGGCGGCGCCGAAGCCGATCCCGTCCAGGATCACGTCCGAGGCCAGGGCGATCACCACGATGGCGGCGAAGGCGATGTACATTGCACGCATGGGGGCCATCCCTCACTGGGTATGTTGTCGAAGATACTCGATCAGGTCCCGGCGGTCGCCGTCATTGGCGATCCGCTGCACGGGCATTTTCGAGCCAGGCACAAACCGGTCGGGCCCGTCCCGGAACAAGGCGTCGATGGTCTCTGCCGACCAGACGATATCACCGGTGGCCAGGGTTTCCGAATAGGGATAGCCGGCGATGGCGCCGGACGGCCGGCCGAACACACCCGCCAGGGGCGGTCCGGCCTTGCGGGCGCCGTCCCCGGTCAGGGTGTGGCAGACTGAGCATTTGCGGCTGAACTGCCGCTCGCCATTGGTCATGGTGGCCGGGTCGCGCAAGAAGGCGCGCTGGCGGGTGCCCAGCGCCGCGGCCCCGCCGCCGACCGCGAAGATCGCCGCCGCGTCATCGATGCCGCCCGCGACCAGCCGCCCGCCATCGGGGGAGAAGGCCAACGCCCAGACCGGGCCCCGTTCCGCGGCCTTGAAATCATGGGCAATGGTCCAGCGCGCGGTCTCCACCACCATGACATGGCCTTCGCCGTCCCCCACCGCCAGCAGCCCGCCATCGGGCGACTGGGCCAGGGCCAGCACGGGCCGCCGGTCCAGGCTCAAATCGGCCAGATCCCGGCCGTCGGCCAGGGACACCACCCGCGTGCCGCCGTCCTGGGCGCCATAGGCCAGCCAGCCGGCCTGGGCATCCAACAGCAGCTGGCCGACCGGAAAGCCGTGCCGCGCCACCAGTCCCAACGGCGCGCCGGTGGCGGTGTCGAATTCCTGCACGGTGCCATCGGCCGACGCGCTGAACAGCCGGCTGCCATCGGGCGCGAATGCCACGGCGTTGACCGGTGCCGTGTGGTGGTCGATCCAGCGGAGCGGTTGGCCCGTGGCCAGGTCCCACAGCCCGATCCGGCCGTCCCAGCCGGCCGAGGCCAGCACGGCACCGTCCGGGGAGACCGCCAGCCCGGCGATCGAGCCCCGGTGGCCGGCCAGCCGGTGCACGGGCGCGCCGGAGGCCAAATCCCAGATCAGGATGACTTGATCATCACCGGCCGAGGCCGCCCGGCCGCCGGGCAGAGCCAGCACGGTCTTGACCGCCGCCTCATGCCCGTCCAGCCACACCGGCCCGGCGGCACCGCCGGGCCACAGCCCCACGGCGTTGTCGAAACTGCCGGTCAGCATGGCGCCGTCCCGGGTGCGGTCCAGCGCCATCACCGGCCCGCCATGGCCAACCAGGGCGACCGGCTCGGCCATGGCGGACGGGATGCCCGCATACATCACCAGCGCCAGACCGGCCAGAGCCAGCCCATGCCGCCACGCACCGGCCACAGACCCTATTCCGCCGGCTGGGTGCCACCGCCGGTCGGGGCTTTGGCCCCGCCCTGCCGCTCCTGTTCCTGCACCTCTGCGACCCACAGGTCATGGTGCTCCTTGGCCCAGTTCACGTCGACCTGGCCCGAGCCCATGGCATCGAACGCCCCCTGCATGCCGACCGAGCCGATATAGATATGGGCGATGATCAGCGCCATCATCCCGAAGGCGACGATGGAATGCCACAGGGTCGACAGCTGCATTTCCTCGTGCGGGGTCATGTCGACGGGAATGGTGCCATAGAACGGCAGCCATGTGATGCCGATGCTGGTCAAGAAGCCAAAGGTCTTCTCGAACAGCGGCAGTTCGAACGGGAACAACAGAGACAGCCCAGACGCCGAGACCGACGCACCCAGGATGATCGTGGTCCAGAACAGCACCTTTTGGCCGGCGTTGAACTTCCGCGCTGAGGGGTGGGAGTGTTTGCTGAACAGCCCGCCCCCCTTCATCATCCATTTCAGGTCGATCTTGTTGGGGATGTTGTGGGCTACCCAAAGGAAGAACACCATCACCAGCGCCAGCATGAATGGCCAGGCGACCGTGTTGTGCACCACTTTGGAAAAGCCGGCCATATCGGCGTAGATCTCATGGCCGACGATGTCGATCAGCCCGTTGCGGCCGAACAGCACGATCAGCCCGGAAATGCTCAACAGGATGAACGAGCCCGCCAAGAGCCAGTGCCCAAACCGCTCGACGGCCTTGAACCGCTCGATAGTGACGCCGGACAGGCCGTGTTCGACCATGATCTTGCCGCGGGTGAAATAGAACGCCACCAGCGCCAGGGTCACGACGATCAGCAGCAGCCCGCCATAGGTGCGCATGGGCCCTTCGCGGAATTGCAACCAGCCCATGCCCCGGTCCTGGATTAAGACCTGGTTGGCGTGGCCGCGCACCTGGGTGGTGACATCGGCCTGGTCGAAGCGCAGCGCGCGCCAGATTTCCGAATCCGAAGCCCCGCCCAAGGTGCCCAATTGGCCTGAGGGCCCCGCCCCGCCCGGGTCGCCGATGTTCTGGCGCCGGGCGCTGTCATCGACCTCCAACCCCTGTTGGCGGCGCAGGATGTCTTCCAGAGTGGGCGCGCCGCCGGTGACGGCGCGGTCATCGCTGGCCTGCTGGGCGGTGGCCGGGGCCAGGGCCCCGATCGCCGCCAACAGGACCAGCCCGAACAGCATGATCATCAAACCGGACACCGCGTGGCCGGCCGCGACAGGGGCCTTGGACATCGGGGGCCTGTCCTCCGTGAAGGTGATGGAGCGGTTAGGGGGTGGGAAGGCGGGGCATCAAATGCCCCGCTGGTCCCCGTACGCGGTCCCCCAGCCCCAAGCACCGGAGCCGAAGCCGCGGGCCACCACCCGCTCCCGGTAGATGTCGGACACGGTGTCGCCATCCCCGGCCAACAGGGCCTGGGTCGAGCACATCTCCGCACAGATCGGCAGTTTGCCCTCGGCCACCCGGTTGCGGCCGTATTTGGCGAATTCGGCCGCCGAATGGGTCTCCTCCGGCCCGCCGGCGCAGAAGGTGCACTTGTCCATCTTGCCGCGCGAGCCGAAATTGCCGGCTT
>CAYNRD010000083.1:0-7992 GCA_964399515.1 uncultured Mycobacteriaceae bacterium
CGACGGGGTCACCGACAGGCGCCAAACCGCCTGGCCGTCCGCCACCGGCAGCAGCGCCGCATCGCCGATGCCGCGCCAAAGGGTTTCGGACGCCGCCTGGTCCAGCACCAGCGTGTCGCCCGGCGGCTCCACCGCGTCCCGCAGCCTGTCCAGGCGATAGCGCACCTGGTCGGCGAAGCCTTCCAGCCGGAGCAGCGCCACCGGCAGGCCCGGCGTGCCCAGCCCGGCGACCGGATCGGCGATGGCCGCCGGCAGCCAGGCGGCCCCGGTGACCTCATAGGGGGTGCCCAGGGCCCTGGCCAACAGGGACGGAGCGTCGGCCAAGGCCACGCCCGGCATCGCCAGGGTGGCGCTGGTCTCCGGCTTTGGCAGCACCTTGACGGTGATTTCGGACAGGGCGGCCAGGGTGCCGTGGGCGCCGGTGGCCAGCTTGGCCAGGTCGAAGCCGGTGACGTTCTTCATCACCCGCCCGCCCGAGCTGATCCGTTCGCCCGCACCGTTGACGCCCGCCACGCCCAGGACGAAGTCCCGGGCGCCGCCCCGGGCGATCCGCGCCGGGCCCGCCAGCCCGCAGGAGATCACCCCGCCCAGGGTTGGCCGGCGGTCACCGGTGCCCAACAGCCCCGCCCAATCGGGCGGCTCGAACGGCAGGCACTGCCCTTCGGCATCCAGGGCCTGGGTGATCGCAGCGATCGCGGTGCCGGCTCGGGCGCGCAGCACCAGTTCTGATGGCCGATACAGGGTGATGCCGGCCAGCCCGGTCAGATCGATGCGGGTGGCGGTGTGGACGTCATGGCCGAAGCCGCGCTTGGAGCCGCCGCCGACCAGCTCCAGGCCCGTGCCGGCCCCATGGGCCTGGGCCACCATGGATTGAAGCGCGTCCTCGTCCTCGGGTCTGTGCACGGGGGTCATCGGGTTATTCGGCGGCTTGGGGGGCCGCCGCCGGGGCCGCCGCCGCGTCCTCCAACAGCGGGAACACCTTATGGGGGTTCAGCCGCCAGGCGGGGTCGAAGGCGGTCTTGACCCGGCGCTGCTGGTCCAAGTCGACCGGGCCGAACTGCACCGGCATCAGGTCGCGCTTTTCCACGCCCACGCCATGCTCGCCGGTCAGGCAACCGCCCACCTCGACGCACAGCTTCAACACCTCGGCTCCGCACTGCTCGACCCGTTCCAGCTCCCCCGGCGCGTTGGCGTTGTACAGGATCAGCGGATGCAGGTTGCCATCCCCGGCATGGAAGATGTTGGCGACCCGAAAGCCATGGCTGTCACAGATCTGGCCGATCCGCTCCAGCACATGGGGCAGTTGGCCGGTGGGGATGGTGCCATCCATGCACATGTAGTCGGCGATCTGGCCCATGGCGCCGAAGGCGGATTTGCGGCCTTTCCAGATCGCGGCACTGGCCGCCGCGGTCTCCGCCTGGCGGACATAGACGGCACCCGCGTCCCGGGCGATCGCCTCGATGCGGGCCAACAGGGCGTTTATCTCCGCTTCCGACCCCTCGACCTCGACGATCAGCAATGCCTCCACATCCAGGGGGTATCCCGCTTTGGCGAAATTCTCGCAGACCTGGATCGCCGGCTTGTCCATGAATTCGATCGCCACCGGAATGATCCCAGATGCGATGATCGCGTCCACGCACGCGCCGGCCTTGGCGTTGCTGTCGAAGCCGAACAGGATCGGCTTGGCCCCCTCCGGAGACCTGAGGATCCGCACCGTCACCTCGGTCACCACGCCCAAGGTGCCCTCGGACCCGCACAACAGGCCAATCAGGTCCAGCCCGGCCGCGTCCAGATGCTTGCCGCCCAGGCGCACCACGGTGCCGTCCATCAGCACCACTTCCAAGCCCAACAGGTTGTTGGCGGTGACCCCGTATTTCAGGCAATGGGCGCCGCCCGAATTCATGCCGACATTGCCGCCGATGGTGCAGGCGATCTGGCTGGACGGATCGGGGGCGTAGAAGAACCCCTCATGCTCGACCGCCCGGGTGATCGCCATGTTGGTCACTCCCGGCTGGACCACGGCCGCCCGGTTTTCAAAATCGACCTCCAAGACCCGGTTCAGCTTCGACAGGCCCAGGACGATGCCATCCTCCAGCGGCAGGGCGCCGCCCGCCAGCGACGTGCCGGCCCCCCGGGCCACCACCTTGATCTGGTGCCGGTGGCAATAGGCCAACACCCGCGACACCTCTTGCGTGCTTTCCGGCAAGACCACCAGAAGCGGCATTTGCCGATAGGCGGTCAGGGCGTCGGTCTCATAGGCGCGCAATTCGTCGGCGGCTTGGATCACCCCCTCGGGGTCGGCCAGCATGGCGCGCAAATCCCGCGCGATGCGCGGGCGGCGGGCGATCACCTGGCCGTCGGCCTTGGGCATCGGGATCATTGGCGGGTCCTCCTGCGGCGTGCGGTCGGACCCTTGAAGGTGGTCTGGCGCCGCCGTTCGTCGATTGGTATCGCACCAGAATGCCGGCAAAAACGCAAAAAGGGCAGCGAAACCGCCGCCCTCTTTCCCGAAAAAACCAGACCCGCCCAGGGGGCGGGCCGGCGTGGATCAGCCCTGGCGGGCCTTGAACCGCGGGTTCTGCTTGTTGATCACATAGACCCGGCCCTTGCGGCGGATCACCCGGCAGGCGCGGTGACGGGTCTTCAGGGTCTTCAGCGAATTGGCGATCTTCATGGCGAACACCAGGGGCAGTCATCGGATTTCGGCGGTGCCTTTGGGGGCATTTCCACCAGGGAAGCGCGGTGTCTACAGAAACGGCGGGGTCGTGTCAACGGCCCCTGGGAGGGTCAATCGGCGGTCTCGCCCGGCGCCAGGGAAAAGAACCGATAGACCCGCAGGTCTCCGGTTTCCATCGCCGCCATGCGCGACAGCCACACCTCGCCCTCATTCAGCATGGCCCGGGCCAGGCCCTTGTTCATCTTCAATTCCGGGATCATGCCGCCGACCCGGTCCCAGGCATCATTGATCATTTCCGAGTGGCGGTCGGTGATGTCCTCGGAAATGCGGATGTCGAAGCCGATGGTGCGCAGGCGTTCGATGGTCTGGTTGACGGTCTACGGCCAGGGCCGCTCGAACTCCGTGGCCCGCCAATGGTCGATCACCTTGCCCGAGGCCGCCGAGTGCGCCAGCACATAATCGGTGAACAAGACCTGCCCACGGGGTTTCATGCATTTCTTCAACTGTTCGAACAATTGATCCTTATCCTGGATCTTGAAGAACGTTTCCTTGGAAAACAGCGCGTCATAGCGCTTGTTGATGTCAATGGCGTCCGGGTTGAATTGGTGCAATTGGGCCTTTTTCTCCAAGTTGGCTTTCACGGCCCGCTCATTGGCCAGCTTGATCAGGTACGGGTCCTTCTCCAACCCGGTGACGTAGGTGCCGTATTTGTGTGCCATGTGGCGCGCCGGACCGCCCAGACCGGCGCCCAGGTCCAACACGCTCATCGACGGCGTCAGGCCGAAGGGCTTCAGCAAGGTCGGGATTTGATCGGCACTGCCCGGGGTCAAAAAGCCGGGGCCCCAAACCCGCTCGACGGCGGCGACCCGGTCTTGTGTCCAGGCGCTGGGGTCGGCGCTGCGCCTGGCGTCTTCGGCCGCCTGGGCCTCGGCGCGCAACTGGGCGCGGGTCTCCTCCCGCAGCTTGCGCGCGCGCTCCTTCTGCGCCGGATCCTCGGCGGCTTGCTCCTTGGAGCCAAACATGGATTTGAATCGGCCCAGAACCATGGCACTGCCTGCTGTGGTGAAACCCGGGACTGGAACGGAACCCGCCCCCGGACCATGACATGACCTAACCAAAAAACCCTAAAATATCCATTGCGGCCAACGCGGTTATTCCGCGCCCGGACCGCGATGCCAACGGGAGAAGACACCATGCGCGACAAAGTGGTCGACGCCGATGCAGCCATCGCGCTGATCCGGGACAGCGACACCCTGTGCAATTCCGGCTTCGTGGGCATCGGCACCCCCGACGGGCTGCTGGCGGCCCTGGAGCGCCGCTTCCTGGAGACCGGTACCCCCCGGGACCTGACCCTGATCTTCGCCGCCGGCCAGGGTGACGGCAAGGACCGGGGGCTGAACCGGATCGGCCATCCCGGGCTGTTGAAACGGGTGATCGGCGGCCATTTCGGCCTGGTGCCGAAGATCGGCCGGCTGGCGATCGACGGCGAGATCGAGGCCTACAACCTGCCCCAGGGCGTGATCTCGCAACTGTATCGGGACGTGGCGGCCAAGAAGCCCGGCGTGATCACCAAGGTCGGCCTGAACACCTTCGTCGATCCACGCCAGGATGGCGGCCGGGTGCACCCCAACGCGCGGGAAGACCTGGTCGAGTTGCTGCATCTGGCCGGGGAAGACTGGCTGTTCTACAAGGCCATGCCGATCAACACCGCCTTCCTGCGCGCCACCACCGCTGATCCCCAGGGCAACCTGACCATGGAGCGGGAGGCGCTGACCCTGGACGCGCTGGCCATGGCGACGGCGGTGCGCAATTCCGGCGGCATCGTGATCGCCCAGGTGGAACGGGTGGCGGCGGCCGGCAGCCTGGCGCCGCGGGAGGTGAAGGTACCCGGGGTGCTGGTCGATTGCGTGGTGCCGGTGCCGGCGGCGCTGCACCCGCAGACCTACGCGGTCGCCTATGACCCGGCCTTCGCCGGCCGCATCCGGGTGCCCGCCACGGTCACCGCCCCGGCCCCCCTGGACGCGCGCAAGGTGATCGCCCGGCGGGCGGCGTTGGAGCTGCCGGTCAACGGCGTGGTCAATCTGGGCATCGGCATGCCCGAAGGCGTGGCGGCGGTGGCGGCCGAGGAGCACATGCTGGATTACCTGACCCTGACCGCCGAACCGGGCGTGATCGGCGGCGTGCCCCAGTCGGGGCTGAATTTCGGCGCCGCCGTCAACACCGACGCGATCCTGGACCAGAACCAGCAGTTCGACTTCTACGACGGCGGCGGGCTGGACATGGCCTGTTTGGGCCTGGCCCAGTGCGACCGGGCCGGCAATTTGAACGTGTCGAAATTCGGCAGCCGCCTGGCCGGGGCCGGCGGCTTCATCATCATCAGCCAGAACGCCAAGGCCGTGGTGTTCGCGGGCACCTTCACCGCCGGCGGGCTGGATGTGGCGGTGGCGGACGGGCGCTTGTCGATCCGGCAGGAGGGCAAGACCGGCAAGTTCCTGGAGGCGGTCGAGCAGGTCACCTTTTCCGGCCCCCACGCGCACGGCCGGGGCCAGCGAGTCCTGTACGTCACCGAACGGGCGGTGTTCCAGCTGACTGGGACGGGCCTGCTGCTGGCGGAGATCGCCCCCGGCGTGGATTTACAGGCGGATATCCTGGCCCGGATGGCGTTCCCCCCGGAGCTGCCGCCCGACGGGCCGCGGACCATGGTCGAAATGATCTTCCAGGATCGGGCCATGGGCCTGAAGGACCTGCTGCTGGGAGTGCCGCTGGCCGATCGGATCAATTACGATCCGGCCTCGGACACGCTGTTCGTCGATCTGGAAAAGCACCGCATCGCCGATCAATCCGATATCGATGCCCTGGACGCGGCCCTGGAGGCGGCGGTCGGCGCCCTGGGCCGCAAGGTGAACGCGGTGGTCAATTACGATGACGTGCGGGTGGCCGACGAGGTGATCGATGCCTATGCCGACTGGGCCAGCGATTTCGCCCGGCGCCATTACGACCGGGTGTCACGCTACACGACCTCGGCCTTCATGCGCATGAAGCTGGGGGCGGCGTTGGAGCGCCGGGGGGCCGGGCCGCACATCTTCCGCAACCAGGAAGAGGCCCGGTCGCGCCTGGCGGCCGGCGGCGCACCCTAATCGCCGACCACCCGCAGGGCCGGGGCCGGGGCCGCCATACCCTCACCGGCCAGGGGCCGCGTGGCGAACCCCCCGATAAGCGCCAAGACCCCCGGTGCGATCAGCTACCGCCACTTGCGGCCGTTGAAGATGCCGTAATGGCCGACATCGGCTTGCAGGTGATACCGCTTCAGGGTGTCGGGCAGATTGCCCATCAGCGGCAGCGCCGCCTTGGTCTGCCCGACGCCGGAGATGTCGTCCAACTCCCCTTCCACGCACAGCACCGCCGTGCTGTCGATCTTGGACAGATCGACCGGTCGGCCGCGGCTGACCATCGTACCCTTGGGCAGGGCATGATCGTGGAACACGGTCTTGATGGTCTGAAGGTAGAACTCGGCGGTCATGTCCATCACCGACCGGTACTCTTCATAGAATTCCCGCCGCTTGTTGGCGCTTTCGTCATCACCGCGCGACAAGTGCTGAAACATCTCCCAATGGGCCTGGACATGCTTTTCCAGGTTCATCGCCATGAAGCCGGTCAGTTGCAAGAAGCCGGGATAGACCCGGCGCATGAAGCCCGGATTGGGGAACGGGACCCGGGTGATCACCCGGCGCTCGAACCAGCCCAACGGCTTGGACTTGGCGAAGGTGTTGACCTCGGTCGGGCTTTCGCGGGTATCGATCGGGCCGCCCATCATGGTCAGGCTGGCCGGGGTCGCCGGATGCCGCTCCGCGGACATGATCGCGGTCGCGGCCAGGGCCGGCACCGCCGGCTGGCACACGGCCAGCATGTGCGTGTCGGGGCCAAGCTGGGCCAGGAACTCGATCAGGTAGTCGATGTAATCGTCCAGATCGAACCGGCCCTCATGCATCGGAATATCCCGGGCATCCTGCCAGTCGGTGATGTAGACATCGTGGTCGGGCAGCATCGCCTCCACCGTGCCGCGCAACAGCGTGGCATAGTGGCCGGACAACGGCGCCACCACCAGCAGCTTGGGGTCGGCCGGGCGGTCCAGATTGGCCGGGATCAGCCGCCGAAAATGCTTCAGGTGGCCGAAGACCGGCCGGGCCACGTCATGCTCCTCCACCTCCACCACCATACCGTCGGGCAAGGTGGTCTGGGTCAGGCCGAATTTTGGTTTGCCGTAGCGGCGGGTGACCTGTTCGAACACATCGCAGCCGGCGGCCAGCGCCCGGCCCGGCACCGTGTAAGACACGGGGTTGTTCGGGTGTCGCAGCCAGAACTGCACCTGGTCGGCGGCCATCCGGATGGGCGCGACCGCGGCGTGCTGGGCTTCATAGACATGGTAGAGCAGAGGCATCGACTGAGCCTTTCGAGAACCGACGGCGCCAGACGGGCCACCAGGATTCTAAGGGTGCTGACCACAAACCGTGCGGCGGCGCATCACCGGCAGCACCCGAATTCGCGCCAAACAGGATCCCCACATGACCACCGATCGCCGATTTGGGTCAACGCCGATCTGAATCGCCCCCCCCGGGGCGGGCGGTGGGGATCACGGGCTCTCGGTCACCTCATTGACGATGAATTGGGCCACATCCAACTCCTCGTCGGGGTTCAGGACCACGTCCAACACCATATGCCCGCCGACCACCGTCAGGCTCTTGCGGGCCTTCTTGGGCAGGGGGACCTTCTGGGTCATCAGGTACCGCATCATCACGGCGCCCACCACCGGCATCTCCAGATTGACCTGGCGCGCCTCATCCAACAGGGCGTCCTTGACATAGAACTTCATGGCACCGTGGGGCATCAGCTCGACCCTGTCCACGGCGCCGGTGGGCAAGACCGCCCGTTTTTGGGATGCGGCCAGATCAAAGGCGTTGCGGATGCAGGTCGCGGAAAACACCAGCCGGCGAATTTCGGTGATCATGGAACGGCCATCGGCAGGGGCCGGCGCCGCGCGCGCCGGTCTGGGCATCGGGACAAGGGCCGCCGGGGCGATACCCAAACCCAGGTCCCCAAGGTGGAACGCGGAGTGTAACGAACCGTGCTGCACGTGCAACCGCCCCGGCGCACATTAGATATTTGGCCGAATGGCGGCCGGTCAGCGCTTGGGGATGCCGCGGCCGCTTTCCGGAACGGACGCGATCAGGCGCAGGGACTTGACGTCCAGCCACGGGTCCTGGTCTTCGAAATCGACCCGGCCGAGTTTCAGGCCAACCTCCTGGCCGCGGAAGCGC
>CAYNRD010000084.1:0-7914 GCA_964399515.1 uncultured Mycobacteriaceae bacterium
CGCTTACATGACCAGAACCGGAGGGACGGCCCTCGCCTCCAGCTCGGCCGCAATCCGGACACCGACGGTCAGCACCGACATCACCACTGCCCCCATCAGGGCCAAGACCACGCCCTTGGCGTTGGACCGGGCGGCGGTGGGCGGGGCATGGGGCTGTTCGGCGAGCGTCGACATAGCCCATGACGATAGCACCAGCCCAGGCGGTCAACCCGCGATAAATCGTCGGGTCAGGTTCGCCGGGCACGGGCCGATCGCTTGGCTCAGCGCACGAACAGGTGCACTTCCGGGCCTGTGGCGGTGCCCAGCCGGTTGGAGCTCAAGGTCAGCCGGGCCGGCGGCAGGCCCAGATTGACCAGGGTGCGCAGCACCTCCTCGGCGTGGCCCCGGGCCCGGTTGGCGTCGATCGCCTGGTCGGCGGCGTTGCCGCCCGCCGGGCTGATTCCGACGATGTCGAAGCGGGCTTCGGGTCGGACATCCAGCACCTCGGTGATCGCCTGGAACACCTGCCGCTCATAGGAGACATTGGGGTTTTCGAACCGGATCACCGCCAGGGGGCGGGCGCCGGTGGCGGGGCCGACCGGTTCGGTCCGCGCCGCGGCGGTGGCGGCCGGGCGTTCGGCGGGCGGGGCGGTGCGGAAGGCCTGGTTCAACAGGCCGCCGCCCAGCAACTCGCCATTGCTGACCGCGTTTTGCAGCACCTGCAGGTTGCGGCGCTCGAAATTGACGTAGTTGGTGTGCCGGGCGATGTCATCGCTGACCGAGGTCAGCAGCCGGTCGATGGCGACCACGGTGCGGTTGACCTCATCCTCCAGGATCGCCAGCTGCCGGTGGTCTTCCTCCACGGCACCGGTCAGCCCGTAGGTGGCGCGCACGGTCTCCAGCAGGAAGGCGGCCAGGGAGCTGTCGCCGGCGACGGCGCTGGCCAGGCCGTTCATCCGGCCAATCTCCGCCCCCAGATCATCCAGCTGCAGCTGCGCTTCTTGCAATTGGGAGACTAGGATCGGGTTGCCGGGCGTGGTGCCGACCTGCAGCCGGGCGTTGATCGCGGCCACCAGGCCGAAATACTCCTGCGCGGACGCGGTCGCCGCGTCCCGGATCGACGCCAACTGGCCGTTGCGGCCGGCGACCGAGGTTTGCAGGCTGTTCAACTCCCCCTGCAGCTCGCCGATGCGGCGGCCGACGGCGGTGCCGGTGGCCCCCAGGCCCACCGGGCCGGCCGCTGCGGAGACGGTGCGGATGTTGCTTTCATTCAGGTTCAGGACCGGCGGCGGCGCCGACCCCGCGGCCGGTGCCGTGGGCGGCAGCGCCTGGGCCACTTGCGCGTCGTCTTCCCCGGTGAACAGCTGTGCTGGGTCCAGCCGTTGGACCGTGTCCGCGCAGCCGGCCGCCAGCCCGGCCAGCATCACCAGAAGCGGTGCTGACATCGGCCAACGGCCCAGCCGCCCGGCGGCGCGGGTTGGTGTGCTGGAAACCGGTTGTGTGTCACCCATGTCCGCTGCCCGACCCTTTGCCCGGCCCTCTGTCAGGACCGGGGTTGTTCCCGGTCGCCCCGCCGTCGTCACAGCCCCGCGAGCCCGCCGGGCGCTTGGGGTCAATGACGCCAGCCCGGATCCGAATCACCCCGGGGGGACCCTCCCCCGCTGCTTAACCCGGGTCTTGAGGGGATTCATAACAAATTCCGCGACTTGTGACAGGACTTTCCAGGGATTTCACCGGTTTTCAGGGCCTTGCGCGGTGATATGGCAACACCGGGGCGGCAGAGCGCCGCCGGTGCCCAAGGCGGTGATTTGGGCTTGCGCCCCGGCGCCCAAGCCATTAGGAAAGCGCCCTTCGCGCGGCACGGGTCCCCTCTTGGCCCGGGGGCCGGTGGCGCGGTTCCGGACCCGTAGCTCAACTGGATAGAGCGTTTGACTACGAATCAAGAGGTTGGGGGTTCGAGTCCTCCCGGGTCCGCCAGCGCTTACGACCAAATTGGCGATCGCGATCATCCGCGCGGCCGCCCGGCCGTCCCGTTCCCGTCGAGCAAGACTGCGAAGCGCGCCCGGTCCTCGGTCGTCCCTGATCTTGAGAGCCCGTCCCATTTCATCCCACAAATGTGGTGGACCAACAGGGAATCACCTCCAAGCCTTCATGGGAATCCCCAAGAATCAACGAACAGCGAATTTCGTATGACGCCCGGATCCTCGACCAGGCCGACCGGATCGTGACCTTGGAGCACGGCGTGATCGTCTCCGACCGCGGCTGAGCGCTATTGCGGCGCCAGGTGCTCCAGCCCATAGCGGGCCAGGATCGCGGAATGGCTGCCATCGGCGCGCATGGCGGCGAACGCGTCCCGCCAGGGGGCCAGATCCGCATCGGTCAGGTTTTTCGATCCGGCGATGTACACGTCAAAGGCGGCGATCTCGGCACCGGGGACCATCAGCGTGGGGTCATGGCCGGCGGAACTGAGCGCGAAGATGCCCAGTGCCTCCAGATACAGCATGCTGTCGACCCGGCCGGCGGCCAGCAGGTTCGCCAGATCGGTGGAGGTGTTGGCCCGCACCACATCCGGCCAGCCTTTGGTGGTGGCGATATCGTCTTGAACCGAATTGTTCAGAACCACCACCGACTTAGCACCGCTCGCCAACTCCGCCTCGGTCACTGGCGGCGCGTCGCCATAGGAGAACACCACGATGCGGTCATGCAGCACCGGCACCACCCAGCTGTAATCCGCCTCCCGCGCGGGCGTGCGGGACAGGAAGGCCAAAAGCCGGTCTTCGCCGTCCTTCACGCCGGCCAAGGCCCGTGCCCAGGGCAACACCGTCACCGTGTCGTCATGGCCGACCCGACGGGCCATTTCCCGCAGGGTATCCACATGGCTGCCGACGACGTCGCCGCCCTGGCGGATTCCATAGGGGGGAATGTCCGCCGCCATTAGTTCAATGGCCGACGCCGCCAAAGGCGCCAAGGCGGCGGCGCAAGGCCGAAAACGAGAACGGATGACCGAAATATGCCCTTGAGCATCGGATTGTTTCCTCCAAAAAGTTGCAAAATCGTTTTTTTGACCGGTTGCGGCCCAATAAACCCGATCAGCGTAAACAAAATCTTTAAACCCCGGGGGAACAGCCCGATGGGCGCCGGCGATCAGGGCCGGCTTGCGGTGCCGGTGCCGGTCAGCAGTGGCTGGCCGGACGGGGTGCTGAGCTGGAACGAGACCGAGACGCCGCCATCGGCGAACCGCTCGGTGATCCGGCCGGCCAGCAGCGGGTTGACCAGCCGCCATTGGAAGCTTTGGTCCGCCTCCCGCCATTGGCCGGTCCACAGGCCGAATTCATCCGGCACGCCGGCGATGCGCATCTCGAACAGGCCGCGTCCGGCATTGAAGCGGCGGGTGACCTGGGCGCCGTTGGACAGGCTGAAGATTTCCACCCAGGTCTCGGTGCCGTTCGACACCCGATTGCCGATCAACTGGTCCACGACCTGGCCGCCGCCGGGCGCCATCAGCCCGGGCTCCACGGTCACCTGCGCGGCCCAGCCGCCCAGATACCGGTCCAGGATCTGGTCCTTTCCGTGGGCGAGGGCGGGCGCCAGCATGCCGCCCACGAGCAGCATCAGCCCGGCGACCGCCACGGCGGGCCGGGCCATGGCCGCCAGCCGCGCGAGGCCGCCGGTCATTGCCGCCGGGCGGTGACCGAGCCGGTCAGGACCGGGTCACCGTCATGGGTGGTGAAGCGAAACGCGGACACCACCAGGTCACCCTGGAACCGCTCGATGATCTGGCCCGCCAGGGCCGGATTGATCAAGGACCAGACAAAGCTTTGCTCTTGCTCCCGCCAGTCTCCGACCCAATAGGAGAACTCGTTGCGGGTGTCGGCGATCCACATTTCATATTGGTTTTGCCGTTCGTTGAAGCGGCGGGTCTGCCGAGCGCGATGGTCGGCACCGACAATGTCGATCTGCAGGAATTCCCCATCGAACACGCGGTCGGCCCGGAACCGTTCGGTGACCTGGCTGCCCTGGGGCACGGCCCCGCCGGGCTCGATGGTCACCTGCGCCGTCCAGGCACCCAGGAACCGGTCCAACAGCCGCTCCTGCGCGCTGTCGCCCGCCCAAGCCCCGGCCGGCGCCAGCGCCGACACCGCAAGACCAAGCGCCGCGATCACGCGGATGCTGAATTGGCGCATGCCTGTCTCCTCTTCATTCGCGCGGCGTAGCCGTGCAATAGGACGCCAATGGGGCACCGGTCCGGACGGGCGCGCGGCCGCCTTTGGGTCAGAAAGGGCCGATGCCATGGAGTTTCTGCGCAGCAATGCCCGCTGGCTGGCGGCGGGTTTGGCGCTGACCTTCGCCTCCTCCTTCGGGCAGACCTTCTTCATCTCCCTGTTCGCGGGTGAGATCAAAGCGGAATTCGACCTTTCCGACGGCGGCTGGGGCAGCCTGTACACCGCCGCGACCCTGGCCTCGGCCCTGGTGCTGTTCCAATTGGGGGTCTTGGCCGACCGGGCCCGGCTGGACCGGCTGGCGATCGGCGTCGCCCTGGCCTATGCCGCCGTGGCCGCCGCCATGGCGCTGAACCCCTCCCTGGTCGTGTTGGGCGTGCTTGTGTTCGGCCTGCGCCTGTGCGGGCAGGGGATGATGAGCCATCTGGCCGTGGTCGCCATGGGCCGCTGGTTCCAGTCCCATCGCGGCCGGGCGGTGGCGATCGCCGGGCTTGGCTTTTCGGTGGGGGAGGCGCTGTTGCCCACCGCTACGGTGGCGGCGATCGCCCTGGTGGGCTGGCGTGGCGTCTGGGGGCTGGTGGCGGCGGTGCTGGTCTTCGCCCTGGTGCCCCTGTTCGCCTGGCTATTGGGTGCGGCCCGCCAACCCCAGGGTGCTGGCGGTGATGACGGCCTGACCGTGGGCATGGCCGGCCGCCACTGGCCCCGGGGGGAGGTGTTGGGCCATTGGAGCTTCTGGTGCCTGATGCCCGGCGTCTTGACCCCATCCTTCATTGGCACGGTGCTGTTCTTCCACCAGGTGCGCCTGTCCGAGGAGAAGGGTTGGGATTTGATCAGCATGGCCTTGGGCTATCCGGCCTATGCCGGGTTGACCATCCTGGCCAGCCTGACCGGCGGCGCCTTGGTCGACCGGTTTGGCCCCACCCGGATCTTGCCGCTGGTGCTGGTGCCCTTGGGGGCGGCCGGCGTGGTCTTGGCGGTGGTGGGGCCGGTGGTGCTGTGGGTCCTGATCCTGGCCTTGACCGGCCTGACCCAAGGCCTGATCCAGCCGATGTGGGGGGCGATGTGGGCGGAGCTGTACGGCACCCGGCATTTGGGCGCCGTCCGGGCGGCGGCGATCACCGCCATGGTGCTGTCCACCGCCATCGGCCCCGGCTTGACCGGCCTTCTGATCGACGGGGGCGTGGATTTCCAAGATCAGGGTTTCGCGATGGCCGGCTGGTGTGCTGGCGTCACCCTGCTGCACGTCATCGTCGCCATCCGCCTGCGGGCGGCCTTGGCGGCCGATTCAGGGGGAAGGCCAGCATGAAGGTGGGGTTCATTGGATTGGGCAATGTCGGCGCCAAACTGGCCGTCAGCCTGCTGCGCAACGGCGTGGATCTGTCCGTGCATGATTTGGACCCAGGAAGGGTGGCGGCCTTAGCCGCCCGCGGCGCCCGGGGCGGCGAAGGCCCCGGCCCGATGATGGCCGCGTGTGACGTGGTGATCACATGCCTGCCCAGCCCCGCCGCCTCGGACGCCACCGTCACCGCCATGTTGGACCAGGTGACCCCGGGCAAGACCTGGGTGGAGATGTCGACCACCGATGCCGAGGACGTCATCCGCCTTGGCGCCCTGGTGGCCGGGAGGGGCGGCCTTGCCGTGGAATGCCCGGTGTCGGGCGGCTGCCACCGGGCCGATACCGGCAACATCTCCATCTTCGCCGGCGGCGAGCGGGCCGGCATCGACCATGTGCTGCCGCTGTTGAAGCGGCTGGGCCGGCGGATCCTGCACACCGGCCCCCTGGGCACCGCCTCAAGGCTGAAGGTGATGACCAATTACCTGGCCACCGTGAACCTGGTGTCGGTGTGCGAGGCGCTGGTGACCATGAAGGCGGCCGGCCTGGATCTGGCCACCACCTATGAGGCGATCCGGATCAGCTCCGGCACCAGCTTCGTGCATGAGACCGAGAGCCAGATGATCCTGTCGGGACCCCGGTACGTGAACTTCACCCTGGACCTGGTCCAGAAGGATATCGGCCTGTTCCAGAAACTGGCCGACGATGCGGGCGTGCCGTTGGAGCTGTCGCCGCTGATCATTGGCATCATCGCCGACGGCCAGAAGCGCTACGGCGACCGGGCCCAGTCCGACCGGATCATCGAACGGCTCGAGCAGGCGACCGGGCTCAGCATCCTGGCCGACGGCTTCCCCACCGAGCTGATCGACGACGAGCCGGAGGCGGAAGGGTATGAGGTGCGCCCCGGCGTGCCCGAGGCGGCGGAGTGACGGCCATGGACATCACGCGGGTCTACATCGACGGCGGCTGGGTCGATCCCCTGGGTGCCGAGACCATGCCGATCCAGGACCCGGCCGAGGACAGGCGCATCGGCACCCTCGCCCTGGGCTCGGCCGCCGATGTCGATCGGGCGGCCCGGGTCGCCACCAAGGCCTTCGCGGATTTCGGCCGCTGGCCGAAGCCGGACCGGCTGGCGCTGTTGCGGCGGATCCGGGCCGAAACGGAACGTCGGCTGGAGGATCTGGCCCAGGCCATGTGCCGGGAGATGGGGGCGCCGATCACCTTCGCGCGCGCCGTTCAGGCCGATGCCGCCCTTGGCCATCTGGACGGGTTCCTGGAGGCGTTCGAAGCCCAGGCGGAGCGGCGCACGCTGGCGAATGGCGACATCCTGGTGCGGGAGCCGATTGGCCCCGTGGGCATGATCACGCCGTGGAATTGGCCGATCAATCAGATCGCGCTGAAGGTGCTGCCGGCGCTGGCCACCGGCTGCCCCGCGATCCTGAAACCCAGCGAGCACACGCCGCTTTCGGCCCAGGTCTACGCGGAGATCCTGCACGCGTCCGGCGTGCCGGCGGGCGCGTTTGCGCTGGTCCACGGCACGGGACCGGTGGTGGGGGATGCGTTGGCCCGGCATCCGGGCCTGGCCATGGTGTCGTTCACCGGCTCGGCCCGGGCGGGGATCTCGGTGTCCAAATCCGCCGCCGACACGATCAAGCGGGTCACGCTGGAGCTGGGCGGCAAATCCCCCAATCTGGTGTTCGCCGATTGCGGGCCGGCTTTGGCCGACCGGGTTCGGGCCTCGGTCGCCGAATGCTATGTCAATTCCGGGCAGTCCTGTGATGCGCCGACCCGGCTGATCGTCGAGCGGAGCGTCTATGATCAGGTGGTCGAGATCGCGCGGGACGCGGCCGAACACACCCCGGTCGGCGATCCCAAGCAGGAGGGGGACCATCTGGGCCCACTGTTCGACCAGATCCAGTGGGACCGCGTCCAGGCCCTGATCGAAACCGGCATGGCGGAAGGCGCCCGGCTGGTCGCCGGCGGTCCGGGCCGTCCGCCGGGCCTCAACCAGGGCTGGTACGCCCGGCCGACCGTCTTCGCCGATGTTCACAATGGTATGGAGATCGCGCGCCGGGAGATCTTCGGCCCCGTCCTGGCGATCCTGCCCGCCGAGGACGAGGACGAGGCGGTCCGCATCGCCAACGACACCGACTACGGCCTGGCCGCCTATATCCAGACCGGCAGCCGGGACCGCGCCGAACGGGTGGCCGCCCGCCTGCGGGCGGGGGCCGTCCATGTCAATGGTGGGTCGATCGGCTGGGGAACACCGTTCGGCGGCTACAAGGCGTCCGGCAACGGCCGGGAAGGCGGCCTGATGGGCCTGGAGGACTACCAGGAGGTCAAGACCCTGCATTTTGGCTGATCAGCGGGCCAGGCTCGGCT
>CAYNRD010000085.1:0-4692 GCA_964399515.1 uncultured Mycobacteriaceae bacterium
GACGGGCGCGTACCTGCTGCACAACCCGACCAACACTGTCACCGAGGCCGAACTCGGCGCCGACTACGGTTATGTGCTGGCCGACCTGCGGAGCATGGCCCTGCTGGCGGCGGCGTTGTTCCTGCCGTTTGCCGGGCTGCTGGCGCTGATGGCCATGCTGGTCCTGCTGCCCACGGGGCAGACCGCCCAGCTAACCCAGGCCGTGATGACCGCGTTCGTGATCGGGCTGATCTATGTGGGCCTGGTTCCGGTGTTGGTGGCTGCGGTGGTGTTCCGCGCCGGCGCCCAGAACGTCATGATCAGCCACATGACCATCCGAGACCGGCAGGGAGCCCTGAGCACGGCCCAGGGCGATTTGCACCCCTACGGTTATGCCTGGACCAATGTGTGGACCGGCCTGGTGACCGTGTTGACCGCCGGGCTGTTCTTCCCGTTCCGGGTGGTGATCCTGTGGCGCAAGCGCCACGGTGCCATCACCTTGATCCCGGTCAAGCCGCTGCCGGAGGTCGAGGATCGGCTGCCCGAGCGCATCAAGGGTGCCTTCGGCGACGAACTTGGCGACATGGCCGATGTCGGTGTCGGGCTCTGACCGCACCATCCCTGGCACGGTGTACCAGGCCCGCTCCTCCAAGCGGGCCCGGGCCAGCCTGGCGCGCCGGGGCCCGCAACTGGTCCTGACCGCGGAGGACGGCAAGACGGGGGCCGTCGCCATCGCCGAGGTCGAGCCCGGCATCGCTGCGGTGCCCGACACCCTGACCCTGACCGACGGCCGCCGCTTCATCCCGGACACCCCCGTGCCGGCGGACTTCCTGCCCGGGCGGGGCCAATCGGCCAGCCGGGCGATCGGCTGGCTGGAGCGGCTGCGCGGCCCGCAAATCCTGATCATTCTGGTGCTGGCGATGGGTGCCTTCGGCGCCGTGCGCTACGGCCTGCCGCTGCTGGCTGACGGCGCCACCGCGCTGATACCCTACACGGCCGAGCGCCAATTGGGCGTTGCCGTGCTGGCTGGCCTGGAAGACCAGGCATTCGAGGACAGCAGCCTTGCGGCCGAACGCCGGGACGCGTTGCGGGCGGAAGCGCTTGACCTCGCCGATCTGGCCGGCCTCGGCCAAACGCCGGAGATCCTGTTCCGGTCCATGCCGGGCATCGGCGCCAATGCCCTGGCCCTGCCCGGCGGCATCGTGGTGATCAGCGATCAGTTGATCGCGCTGATGCCCTCGGATGATGCGATCCTGGCCGTGGTCGCCCATGAATACGGTCATGTCGATGAACGCCACGGGCTGCGCCGGCTGCTGCGGGTCGCGGGCCTGGGCCTGCTGATCACGATGGCCTTTGGCGCCGACCAAAGCCTGCTGGAAGAGCTGACCGGTCTGGCCGTGGCCGCCGGCTCTGCCGCCTATTCCCGCGCCTTCGAGCGGGAGGCGGACACCTATGCCGCGGATTTGCTGGCCCAAGCTGGTCGGGACCCGACCGCCCTGGCCGATGCGCTCGATGCCCTGCACGCCGCCTGCGCGCCCAGTTGCGGCGATCAGGGCTGGTTCTCGACCCATCCGGGCCTGGAGGAGCGGGTGCGGGCGTTGCGGTGACCGGGCCCCGCCCGTGCCGCCGCCGGCTACCCTTCGAAGAACGCCCGGGCGCCGGCACAGGCGGGGAAAAAGCTTTCGATCCGAATCTCCTGCACGGTGACGTCGAAGGGCGCGCCCAGGGAGGTGAGCGTGGAAAACAACCCGAACGCCACCGGCCCTTTGCGGATCTGGACGGTCAGCATGGGCAGGCGCCAGTCCATGTCCGCGCAGCGGCGCCACCCCTCCGGAATGCCCGGATACCCGGACACCTCCTCCAGCAGTGCCACGCCGTCGGACGGCTGGCCGGCCGCCAGCACCTCGGCCCGGCACCGGCGCAGCAGGGTCGCGGCGGCCTGATCCCAGTTGACGATCGCGGCCCGGAACCCGTCGGGGTGCAGCATGCCGCGCAGCACATTGCCGGAGATCGCCGGCAGCGGCTTGGGCGCCGCCACATCGAACAAGAGCCGCATCAGCCGGCCGGCGGCGGTGGCGGCGATCGCGGCGGTGGTGGGCGGCTTCGCCCTGGCCCAGGCCATCGGTTTTGGCCTGCTATATCGGGGCGGCAGCGTGCTCACGGCCAGCAGAATCGGGCGCACCCGCCATGTCCGGATGGAGCAGGCCCCCCGCCCCGGGATCAGGCGCGGGATCGGCGCGCCTGGCGGATGATCAGCCAGCCGGCGATGGCCACGCCGATGGCCACCACCAGCAGGATGATCGTGGCCAGCGCGTTCAGCTTCGGGCTGACCCCCAGCCGGATGCTGGAGAACACCCACATGGGCAAGGTCGAGGATCCGGGGCCTGACACAAAGCTGGCGATGACCAGATCGTCCAGCGACAGGGTGAAGGTCAGAAGCCAACCGGCGACCAGGGCAGGCGCGATCAGGGGCAAGGTGATCAGGAAGAACACCTTGGCCGGCCGGGCCCCCAGATCCTGGGCCGCCTCCTCCAAGGCCGGATCGGCGCTGATCAGCCGGGCCCGCACCACCACCGCCGCATAGGCCATGGCGAAGGTGACATGGGCGATGATGATCGTGTCCATGCCCCGGCCCTGGGGCCAGCCCATAGCCTGTTCCAACGCCACGAACAGCAGCAGCAGCGACAGCCCGGTGATCACCTCCGGCATCACAAGGGGTGCCGCCAGCATGCCGGAGAACAAGGTCCGGCCCCGGAACGACCCGAACCGGACCAGCGCCAGTGCCGCCAGCGTGCCCAGCACCACCCCGACCGTGGCGGCGATAGCGGCGATGCGCAGGCTCAGCCAGGCCGCCTCCAGGATTTCGATGTCCTGGAACAGCTCGATATACGGATTGAAGGAGAACCCGGCCCACACCGTGGCCACCCGATTGGCGTTGAAGCTGTAGACCACCAACAGCGCGATCGGCAGGTACAGGAACCCATAGCCCAGCATCAGGGTGACCAGGATCCAGTTGCCGCGCGCCATGGCCGGCCTAGCCCCGCTCGCGGGCTTGCAGGGCCTGGAAGGCCATGATCGGCACCACCAGAACCAACAGCAGGATCACCGCCACCGCCGAGGCCACCGGCCAGTCCCGGTTGTGGAAGAACTCATCCCACAGAACGCCGCCGATCATCAGCGTGTCCGGCCCGCCAAGCAGTTCCGGGATCACGAATTCGCCGATCACCGGGATGAACACCAGCATGGAGCCCGCCACGATGCCGGGCAGCGACAGGGGCAAGGTGATGGTCAGGAACGCCTTGATCGGCGTGGCGCCCAAATCCATCGCCGCTTCCAGCAAGCTGTGGTCCTGGCGCTCTAACTGGGCGTAGAGCGGCAGAATCATGAACGGCAAATAGGTGTAGACCACGCCCAGATAGACGGCGAAATCGGTCTGCAGCATCTGGATCGGCTGGTCGATCACACCCACCGAAAGCAGCAGGGTGTTGAGATAACCGGTGTTGGACAGGATGCCGATCCAGGCATAGATGCGGATCACGAACGACGTCCAGAACGGCAGGATCACCAGCATCAGCAGGATCACCCGATACCGTTCGGGCGCCAGCACCATGGCATAGGCCATGGGATAGCCGATCAACAGCGCCAGCACGGTCGAGACAAACGCGATCTTCAGCGAGTTCAGATAGGCGACCACGTAAAGCGGGTCGTCCAGCACGAACAGGAAATTGCCGAAGGTGACCGACACCTGGATGGTCGCCTGGTCGATGATCGACACCAGGGGGGTGAAGGGCGGCCGGGCCAGCACCGATTCCGCCAGCGCGATCTTCAAGACGATCAGAAACGGCACCAGGAAGAACAGCAGCAGCCACAGATAGGGGGCCGCCACCACCATTCCGCACCCGGGCTTGACACGGCGCCTCAGCCACCGGCCCAGTTGGTCGAAGCGGTCAGTCGCCGACAAGCACCCCTCCGCCCCGCCGCCAGGTGACCGCCACCCGGTCATCCCAGGTCACCGGCAATTCGGCCACCCGGCTGGTGATCGGCACCGTGACCCGGATGCGCTGGCCGCCGTCCAAGGCCACATGGACGATCGCCAGGCTGCCCAGATAGGCCAGCTCCACCACCGTGCCGACGGCGCAGTTCTCCTCGGCCGGCAGGGACGCATCCGCGCCCGAGCCCAGCCGGGTCAGGGTCATCTTCTCCGGCCGGATCGCCACCGTCACCCGCGCGCCCGCCCGCACCTGCACACTGTGGTCGATCACCAAGGGGGCAAGCATCCGTTCGGAGCGGATCACCACATGGTCGGCGTGATCCGCCACCACATTGCCCTCGACCAGGTTCACCGAACCCAGGAATTCGGCCACGAAGCGGGACTGCGGGAATTCATAGACCTCGGTCGGCGGGCCGGTCTGGGTCAGCCGGCCCTTGTCCATGATCGCCAGGCGCGTCGCCATGGTCATCGCCTCCTCCTGGTCGTGGGTGACCACGATGAAGGTGATGCCGACCTGCTCCTGGATGTTGACCAGTTCGAACTGGGTTTGCTCGCGCAGTTTCTTGTCCAGGGCCGCCAAGGGCTCGTCCAGCAGCAGCACCTTGGGCCGCTTGACCAGGGACCGGGCGAGGGCCACCCGCTGGCGCTGGCCACCGGAGAGCTGGTCGGGCATGCGTTCGCCCAGGGCATCGAGACGGACCATCCCCAGCGCCTCATCGACC
>CAYNRD010000085.1:4702-7897 GCA_964399515.1 uncultured Mycobacteriaceae bacterium
CCCGCGGGCGCTGTCCGCCGGACTGCTGAGGGGGCTTGGGCCGGGCCAGATCGGAAAGCTGCACCAGCGCCAAAGCCTCCTCGACCCGCTCCCGCCGCTCCCCCTTGGGCACGCCGTCCTGGGCCAAGCCGAAGCCGACATTGCGCTCGACCGACATGTGCGGGAACAGGGCATAGCTTTGGAACATCATGTTGACCGGCCGGTCATAGGGGGCCAGGTCGGTGATGTCCTTGCCGTCCACATACAGCCGGCCGGCATTGGGCGTCTCGAAGCCGGCCAGCATGCGCAACAGCGTGGTCTTGCCGCTGCCCGAGCCGCCAAGCAGCGCGAAGAACTCACCCGGATAGATGTTCAGGTCGATACGATCGACCGCCAGCACACCGCCGAACCGCTTGGTCAGGCCGGCGACGCGGACATAGGGTTGGGCGGCGGGGTCCTGCCAGGGCTCCAGCCGGCCCCGGGAGCGGGCGGGCGGCGCCGGCGGCGCCGCCCTGGGGTCAGGGGTCGTGGGGTCAGCGGTCATGGCCCGGCCAGACCCGTCCGGCCGCGGTCAGACCCCGGACTTGACCCGGGTCCAGACCCGGTTCCGGATCCGATCGACCCGCTGGGGCAAGGACCGGATGGTGAACAGCTGCTCCTGCACGGCGGGCGGCGGGAAGATGCTGGGGTCGGACTTGATCGCCTCATCGACCAGCGGCAGGGAGGCCGGGACCGGATTGCCGAACCAGACGAGATTGGTGATGCCGGCCATGTTTTTCGGGGCCATGACGAAGTTGATGAAGGCATGGGCCTCGTCGACGTTCTGGGCGTCGACCGGGATCGCCAGGGTGTCGAACCAGATCACCGTCCCCTCCTCGGGGATGGTGTATACAATCTCATGGCCGTTATCGGCCTCCTCGGCATTGACCTGGGCCTGGGCGACATCGCCCGACCAGCCCAAAGCCATGCAGATCTCCCCATTGGCCAGGTCGTTCAGGTATTGGGAGGAGTGGAAGTAGCGCAGATGCGGCCGCACGGCCAACAGCGCCTCCTCAACCCGTTCGTAGTCGGCCGGATCCTCCGAATTCGGGTCCAGGCCCAGATAGTGCAGGACCATCGGCATCACGTCGGTCGGCGCATCCAGATAGGTGACGCCGCAATCGGCGAACTGCGACACCAACTCCGGGTCGAACAGCATGCGCAGGGAGTTGGTCGGCGCGTCCGGCGCGCGCTCGGCGATCATGCCGGCGTTGTAGCCGATGCCGTTGGTGCCCCACTGGTAGGGCAAGGCGTACTGATTGCCGGGATCGGCGGTTTCCAGCTTCTTCAGCAGGGCCGGGTCGACTTCGCTCCAATTGGGGATCTTCGACCGGTCCAGCTTCTGGTAGAAGCCGCCCTCGATACCCCGGGCCAGGAACGGCTGGGCGGTCGGGACCACCACGTCATAGCCGGAATTGCCGGTGACCATCAGGGATTCCAACTGTTCATTGGAATCGAACACGTCATAGGTGGCGTCGATGCCGGTTTCCTGCTCGAAATCGGCGATCGTGGTCTCCCCGATGTAAAAGGCCCAGTTGTAGACGTTGACCTCCTGGGCCGCGGCCAGGCCCGGGGCCGCCAGGGCCCCGACCGCGGCACAGGCCAACAGGCCGCGGCGCCGGGGGGTGGTGCGTGTCGGACGAATGCTCATTGCCGCCTTCCCTTGATCTCTGTGATCCCTGTGATCTCTGTTCATGACCGCCGTGGGAACCCCACCGACGGGCGTGGTAAACTTTCCGTCATCACACATGGGGCGGGACGGCTTTGTCAACGCGGGCCGTACCGCACCGCCGAAGACAATTCCTGCGTTCACGAAGTTATGAGGCGGTGGCCGCCCCCCTTGGCCGGACACGCTAGCGCACGTTTCCGGGCTTTTTGGCGGCCCGATGGCGTTGACATGACGAACCCAAGAAACCGTCACAAAACCTCAACTTGATCCGGGGGCGGCCGGTGAGCATTTTGCCGGCGATTGCTAATTTGCGCACTCAAACAAGGGATTAACGCCCATGTCCGCATCGGCCGAAAAGACATACAACGTCTTGTTTCTGTGCAAATTTAACTCCGCCCGCTCGATCATGGCCGAAGCGCTGTTGCGCAAATTCGGCGCTCACCGGTTCACGGTGGCCTCCGCCGGCAGCGACCCGGCCGAAACCATCCATCCCTATACCAAGGACCTGCTGGTCAAGTTCGACCATGACCTTGGCAGCTTGACCCCGAAATCCTGGGACCAGTTCGCCGGCCGTGACGGGCAAGGGCTGGATTTCGTGATCATCGTCGGTGAGGAGACCTTGCGCGGCAACACGCCGAACTTCCCCGGCGATCCGCTGGTGATCGGCTGGCCCTTCGACGATCCGGTCGCGGTCGATGGCAATGAGGCGATCAAGCGCGCCACCTTCGCCCAGATCTATGGCCAGATCGAACGGCGGGTGCGGATCCTGGCCAGCCTGCCGATCCACGCGTTGGACCGGCTGAAGGTCAAGGCGCACCTGGAAAACATCCAGGACGACATCCGCGAAGCCAGCTGATCGGCCGCCTCGGCCACGCAAAAGTATTGCCCTCGGCATCGGGCCGGGCGGTTCGGATTGCCGCCCAGCCCGCATCCCCTTATATCGGGTTCCAGACAGCGGTGGCCGACCTTCGGCGCCGCGGTGAGTGTCAGCTTTGATTGACGCTTGTGAGTGACAGCTGAATTTGACACTCTTGAGCGACATCAAAGACGCCCCGCATGCCGGTTCCTACTGTTCCCAAACCGGGCGCGGTGACGGCCGGACACACGGGGCGCGGGAACGAGCAAAGGGGCGTTGCAGGCATGGCACCGGACACACGGGACACGGCAAGTTTCAAAATGGGTCACGGCCGCTTGGTGGGGTCGAACGAATGCCCGGCCGATCATGGGGTCCGCCCGGGCGCCGACCTCCACAGCAAGGTCCAACCGCAGCGGCGCGGCATCGACTACAATGAAATGTTCCAGGCCTTCATCACCGACCTGCGGACCGAGGGGCGGTATCGCCTGTTTGCGGAGTTGGAGCGCCAAGCCGGGGATTTTCCGCGTGCCCGCCACCATGGCCATACCGGGCTGAACCTGCGCCGGGGTCCGGAATTCTGCCCGGCGGGGGCCGAGGCGGCCGATGTCGATGTCTGGTGCTCGAATGATTATCTGGGCATGGGCCAGCACCC
>CAYNRD010000086.1:0-7891 GCA_964399515.1 uncultured Mycobacteriaceae bacterium
CCTGGCGGGGAGCTTCTCTCCGTCGGTGCTGTTTGCGGTGGTCGGCGCGGTCGCGCTGTCCCTGTTGCCGGTGGGGGGCAAGCGGTTTCGCGGCAGCACCCCAAGCCCCTAAGGCCAGTTGCCGACGGGCACCCAAGCCCGCCGGCACCTGGCCCCTCCTGTTCCGACCGCCGGGGAGCGGCATGCACGATGACCAAGACTGTTGACACCGATCTGTGTGTGATCGGCGCCGGTTCCGGTGGCCTGAGCGTGGCGGCCGGTGCCGTGCAAATGGGTGCCCGGGTGGTGCTGATCGAAGGCGGTGAGATGGGCGGGGACTGCCTGAACACCGGTTGCGTGCCGTCCAAGGCGTTGTTGGCGGCGGGCAAGCATGCCCAAGCCTTCCGGCATCCGGAGCCGTTCGGCATCGCCGCCGCCGACCCCGGCATCGATTTCGCCCGCGCCAACGCCCATGTCCATGAGGTGATCGCCGGCATCGCACCCCATGATTCCGTGGAGCGGTTCGAAGGCCTCGGCGTCACCGTGATCCGGGACTGGGCCCGGTTCGACGGCCCCCGGCGGGTGGTCGCCGGCGAGACCACCGTGACCGCCAAATGGTTCGTGGTCGCGACCGGATCCCGCGCCGCGATCCCGCCGGTGCCGGGCCTGGCCGAGGCGACGCCCCTGACCAACGAGACGATCTTCACCCTGACCGCCTGCCCCGAACATCTGGTGATCATTGGCGGCGGCCCGATCGGCGTGGAGATGGCCCAGGCCCACCGCCGGCTGGGCGCCCAGGTGACCATCCTGGAACGGGCCACGCTGCTGCCCCGGGATGATGCCGACCATGTGGCGGTGGTCCGCCAGCATTTGAGCGACGAAGGCATCACCATCCGCGAGGGGGTGGAACTGACCGGCGTCGAGCGGGCCTCGGCGGACGGGCCGGTGACCGTACGCTTGAAGGGCACCGACGGCGCCGAGGAGACGGTGACGGGCAGCCACCTGCTGGTCGCCGCCGGCCGCAAGACCAATGTGGATGGGCTGGATCTGGACAAGGCGGGGGTGAAGTACACCCCGGCCGGCATCACCACCGATGCCCGCCTGCGCAGCTCCAACACCCGTGTGTTCGCCGTGGGCGACGTGGCCGGCGGGCCGCAATTCACCCATCTGGCCGGCTACCACGCCTCGATCGTGATCCAGAACATCCTGTTCCGCGTGCCGTCCAAGGCCCGGTTGGACGCGTTGCCGCGGGTCACCTACACCGACCCCGAACTGGCCTCGGTCGGGCTGTCCCTGGCCGAGGCGCGCAAGGCGTACGGCGCCAGCGTCCGGGAACTGGCCTGGCCCTTCAAGGAAAATGACCGGGCCCGGGCCGAACGCCGGACCGAGGGGCACTTGAAGGCGGTGGTGGCAAAGAACGGTAAGGTGCTGGGCGCCTCGATCGTCGGCGCCAGTGCTGGCGAGATGATCCAGGTATGGGGCCTGGCGATTTCCGCCGGCCTGAAGGTCAAGGCCCTGGCCAGCATGATCGCCGCCTATCCGACCCTGTCGGAGGTGTCGAAACGGGCGGCGGGCTCGTTCTACACACCGGTGCTGTTCAGCGACCGGACCCGGTCGATCGTGCGCTTTCTGATGCGCTTCGCCTAACACCCTCCCCCCTGAACGCCGCGGCCTTGCCGCAATTGGGCGTACGGATTTTTAACCGATCGGTGCTACGTGCTTGGGTTTGAGTGGGTGTGGGTCTCGGGCCGGCGGGGGTTGGGGTGACCCGCGGCGGGGGGGGGCCGGCAGGCGCAGGAGGGGAAGGGTGCCGTGACGTTTGATGAACCAACCCGCCAACAGATGCGCCCGGTGGTGTGGAAAAGCCTGTCGGCCAAGGCCCTGGTGCTGACCATCGTGTTCGTGATGATCGCGGAGGTGTTGATCTTCACCCCGTCGGTGGCCCGGTTCCGGGATGTGTGGATCAAGGACAAGCTGGCCGACGGCCATTTGGCGGCCCTGGCCCTGGCCGGCGCGCCGGAAGGGGTCTTGGACGAGCGGGTGAAGGGCGAGATCCTGGACCGGATCGGGGTGTTGTACGTGGACTTGCGCCTGGACGGGGAAAGCCACGACATCATGGTGGGCGACAAGGCGCCGGTGCCGGGGTCCGAGATCCTGGATGTGGATGACCAATCGGTCGTCTTCCTGATCGTGCAGGCCTTCGACACCATGATCAACGGCGCCGACCGCACCCTTTGGGTTCGGGGCACCTCCCCCCATGATGATGACGCGGTGGTCACCGTGATCCTGCCCGAGCACATGCTGCAGCGGGAATTGCTGGCCTTCGCCTGGCGGATCTTCCTTCTGTCCCTGGCGATCTCCCTGATTACCGGGGCGTTGGTGTTCTTGGCCCTGCGCTGGCTGATCCTGCTGCCGATGGTCCGGTTCACGTCCAAATTGCTGGCCTTCCAGGACAATCCCGATGACGCCGGCGCGGTGATCGTACCGACCAAGCGCAGCGATGAGTTGGGCATCGCCGAACGGGCCCTACATGACATGCAGAATTCCATCCGCGCCTTCTTGCGCCAGCAGACCCGCCTGGCGGCCATGGGCACGGCGGTGGCGAAGATCAATCATGATTTGCGGAACATCCTGTCCACGGCGCTGATCGTCTCCGACCGGCTGACCTTCTCCGCCGACCCGGAGGTGGCCAAGCTGACCCCGCGCCTGGTGGAGTCCCTGGACCGGGCGGTGGACCTGTGCAGCAAGACCCTGCACTTCACCCGGGACGGCGACACGCCCCTGTACAAGACCGAATTGCCCTTGCGGGCGGTGGCGCAAGGGGCGGTGGAGGACTTGGCCGCCTTCGCCGGGGAGGACGGCACCCTGGTCAACGACGTCCCCGCGGGCCTGCGGCTGTCCGTCGACCCCGACCAGGTGCGCCGGGCCCTGCTGAACGTGGGCAAGAACGCCTTCGAGGCCGGGGCGACCAGCGTGCGGTTCATGGCCAAGCAGGAGGCCGGGCGGGTCTTCCTGTGCATTCGGGACAATGGCCCCGGCCTGCCGCCGAAAGCCCGCGAGCATCTGTTCAAGCCCTTCGCCGGCAATGCCCGCCCCGGCGGCACCGGCTTGGGCCTGGTGATCGCCCAGGAGATCATCCGCGCCCACCGGGGGGAAATCGGCCTGGTTTCCTCCACGGCGGAGGGCACCGAGTTCCAAATGGTGCTGCCGGCCTTGGACGCCGATGGCGACGGCGCGGCCACGGGCGAGGCCGGCCAGACCGACGCCGCGTCCGCCGGCGGTGCGGCCGATTTCGCGGCCATGCCTACCGCCGCGGGCGCGGACGGACTGGGCAGCCGGGTGGCGTGATGGGCCGCTGACACCGGTTGGAATTATCGCAACTCTAAAAAAAACCGGGCGTCTTATTCGTAACTCAAGAAACAATTAACCCGCCGCACCGGGGTTTCAGCTTGGTTTTGTTGTCAAATTCTCGGAACAGTTTCAAGTGAACTCATCTGTAAATGTTTCGAAACGGTGTTTCGGGTCAGTAAATAATCCCGGCTTGTGTCTTGCTATCCTTATCGAAATGAGTCATCCTCCCAATCAATTAGAGGCACTAAAAAGGCTAACACGCCCAATCGCTGTCGAAGTGGCTAGACTGGTTTGATTTCTATGGAAATCTACGTCGCCGCACCGTCGATGGGGTTTGGGAGCAGCAACTGGGGGATCAAGGATCATGCCACCCTTTGACATCGGCAAACTGCTGCCCGGCAATACGGAGGTCGCGCCCTGCGGTGCCTGCCCGGTGCGCAGCCTGGCGGTGTGCAGCGCCTTGCATACCGACGACATCTCCCAGCTGGCCGACATCATGGTGGCCCAGCGCTACGACGCCCAGCACACCTTCATCAATGAGGGCGACTTCGCCGATCAGGCCTACAACATCACCTCCGGCACCGTGAAGATGTACAAGCTGCTGGCCGACGGCCGGCGCCAAATCATGGGCTTTCTGTACCCGGGGGATTTCATCGGCCTTGCGGTGGATCAATCCTACCCTTATTCGGTGGAAACAGTGGTGCCTACCGCCGTGTGCCGCTTTCCGCGCAAACAACTGGATGAACTGATGGCGGCCGAGCCACGGCTGCAAAAACGCATGCTGGCCCAGGCCAGCCATGAGCTGGCCGCCGCCCAGGACCAAATGCTGCTGTTGGGCCGCAAGACCGCGCGGGAGAAGATCGCGTCTTTCATCATGATGCTGTCGCGCCGGGCCATGGAACGGGGCCAGCAGGGCAACCCGGTCCACCTGCCCATGGGCCGCGCCGACATTGCGGATTTCCTGGGTCTGACCACGGAAACGGTCAGCCGCACCTTCACCCAACTGAAGACCTCCGGCACCATCCGGCTCCGGGAAGGCTCAAAGGTCGCGATCATCGATCGCCCGCAACTGGAAGAAATCGCCGACGGGGTTTGACGGCTGGCCGAAACTGCGCCCCGCCGGTCGCCTTGGTTGCAGGCTGTGCGACCGGTCACGGACACACGGTGATGTGATCCGTCCGCTTCAACACGGTGTTCCAAAGCCCTTTCATCCAGAAAGTTTCTAATACAACCGTCTCTCGCTTTGCAGTCGGACATAGCGGGAGATGTTTTCATAATGTGCCAATGTGACCGTCGCACCCGGCCTATGGCCGGCAAGTGCCGCCGCTTCTTGCCCTCCCACCTTGTCATGGTCCTGGTGGCTCTGGTGGTGTCCGCTTGTGTGACCAGCGACCCGCTGTTGGCGCCTGACGCCAGCGTCGGCATTTCGGAGGTGTCGCAGACTCGTGTTCTGGTGATGCCGCCGAACGTCCGGGTGAACCGCATTCTGGCGTCCGGCATTTCCGAGATTGATGCGGACGAGCAGGCCGTCGCGCGGGCGCAGTTCGCCGAAGACATGCGGATGGCGTTGATCAGCCGGGCTGGGGAAGTGGTGTCCTATGACAGCCCTGATCCGCAACGTCGGCCGGTCCATGATGCCGATATTCAGGCGGTCCGGCTGTATCAAGCGGTCAGTTCCGCGATTAACCGGCACCACTACACCCCGCAGTTCCGGGTCCCGACACGCGGTACGACCTTCGAGTGGACGTTGGGATCGGCTGTTGCTTCGCTGCGCGAGACGTACCAGGCGGACTACGCCCTGTTCCTGGACGCCACAGAGAACCATGCCTCTGCCGGGCGGGTCGGCGTGGCGGTGGTCACGGCGGTCCTGTTCGGTGCCAGTGCTGTGTCGTTGCCGCCCCATGTCATGAGCACGGCGCTGGTCGACCTCAGGACCGGCGACATCGTTTGGTATGACTCGCGGACCTATTCAAGATCGGCACGCACGTCGGGCATCCGCGAACGGGAAGATGGCGAGCGGGGTTTCACCGACTTGGGCGATGCGCCCAATCCGGTCGAGCGCGTGTTGGCGGATCTGCCGTGATGAGCGCTGCTGTGGTGCGCCACTGCGGCCGGATGGTGGGCTTGAGTCTTGTGCCGATGCTCCTTGCCGGATGTGTGGCCGGCGGAGCGATTGACCCCATCCCGCTGTCCGGACCGGGCAGCGCTGCGGTGGCAGCAACTCCGGCCACGGCCGAAGAGGCGGATTTGTGGGCTGCGCTGGACAGCCAGGAGGCCCTGTTGCGCACCTCCGGTCGGCGGATCGCGGACCCGGAGTTGAACGCGTATGTGAACGGTGTTGTGTGCGATCTGGTCCCGGACCTGTGTCCGTCGCTGCGGGTCTATATCGTTCGTCAGCCAGGCTTCAACGCGACCATGGCGCCAAGCGGCTACATGACCGTATGGAGCGGCTTGCTCCTGCGAGTCACCAACGAGGCGCAATTGGCCGCAATCCTGGGCCATGAAATCGCACATTTCACCCAGCGGCACAGTCTGGCCCGGTTCCGGCGTGCGAAGGCGGCCGGCAATGCCAGGGTTGTCGGTGCTGTGGTCGGCGCCGCCCTGGGCGTGGGAGGCGTTGGGTCCGTGGTCGGGTTGGTCGGGTTGGTCGGCCAGGCATCGGTTCAGGCCTTCAGCCGCGAGAACGAACACGAGGCCGACCGGATCGGCCAGGAACTGATGGCCGCGGCCGGATACGCGCCAAGCGTCGCGGCGGAGACCTGGGTGCAGATCGCCGAAGAGGCGGAAGCATCCGGCCGCGACGGCAACCGGACCTCCCTCTTTGCTTCCCACCCGCCAAATGCCGATCGCTGGGTTGCCCTGCGCAATGGTGCGATACGGCTCGAGCTGCAGCATGCCGACGCCACCGCCCGCCACGCCGACCGGTATGCCGATGCCGTGGGCCCGTTTTTGCCTGAGTGGTTCGCAGATGAATTGGCCGGAAATTCGCGTGCGGCCGTGGATCTGCTGATCTCCCGCTGGGAGGCAACCGGACACCATAGGGGCATGCTCGCATTTCTACGGGGCGAGCGTGCCCGTCAGGATGGCCTGACCACGGCCGCGATCGGGCACTACCAGGAGGCGACCCGTTTGCCGGACGCGCCGAGTGAGGCGTTTCGCGCCCTTGGTCTGAGCTTGCGCGAGCGTGGCGATCGGCTCGGCTCGGCCCGCGCCTTCGCGGCCTACCTGGACCGGAGCCCGGGCGCCCCGGATCGGGCCCTGATCGAACACTATATCACTGAAGCCCAGACCCCCGGAGCTTGACCGACCATGCTGCGCCGTTCCACCCATCCGATCCGCATCGTCACCACCGTGATGGCACTGGGTCTTCTGGCCGCCTGCCAGACCATTTATTCGCCGGTATCGCCGGGAAACCACACCATCTCTGACGCCGTGGTGGTCGACCCGCAACGGGCTTGGGCCAAGGTCAATCCGGTCTCCACCGAGGCGCGGGAGGTCTGGACCATCGACGGCCCCGGCCTGCAGACCTTCAATGTGTGGCCTGAGATCGAGCCAGGCCAACCCCTGATTGAGAATCCCCGCGGGCGTCTCGGTGGCGACCAGACAGAAAGCTTGGTGTTCACCGCCGGCATGCAACAAACCGATGTGGTCGATCTGGTGGCGGCGTTCCTGCGCAGCGTGAACGAAACCGACACCACGATCGTTGAGGTCGCGCCCGCCCAGGTCGGGGGTCAAGACGGCATCCGGTTCACGATTGACTTTACCAACCGGACCGGTTTGGAAAAGCGTGCCATCGGCCAAGCGGCAATCCGGCCGAACGGCGCGTTGACCCTGATGGTGTTCGAAGGCGCGCGACCATTCCATTTCGATAGCCACGCGGCCGTCGCCGAAGCGGTGTTCCAGTCCGCCCGTCTGCGCTGAGCGCCCCCTGTCACCGCCCCGCACGCTGGTGGCGGATCGGCTCGGCGAATTGGGGGGCGATGTCCCAGGGGAAATAGATCCAGGTGTCCTGGCTCACCTCGGTGATGTAGGTGTCCACCAACGGCCGGCCCGCCGGCTTGGCGTAGATGGTGGCGAAATGGGCGTCGGGCATCATTTCCCGCACCACCCGGGCGGTCGTGCCCGTATCAACCAGATCATCGACGATCAGCCAGCCCTGGCCCGAGCCCGGCCATTCCGGCCGTTTCAGCACCTGGGACTCGCGCAAGGTCGTGCCGTCATAGGACGAGACGCAGACCGTATCGACCAGGCGCACCTCCAGCTCCCGCGCCACGATTGCCGCCGGCACCAGACCGCCCCGGGTGATCGCGACGATGCCCCGCCATTCGGTGATCTCGGCCAGCCGCCAGGACAGGGCGCGGGCGTTCCGGTGCAGCTCTTCCCACGAAACCGGAAAGGTCTTCTCCGCCGGCGGCGTCACCATCACCGGCGCTTAGTATTCAACCACGGCACGTATGCTCTCACCCGCGTGCATCAGATCGAAGCCCTTGTTGATCTCATCCAGGCTCAGCTTGTGGGTGATCAGGGTGTCGATGTCGATCTTGCCATCCATGTACCAATC
>CAYNRD010000087.1:0-3951 GCA_964399515.1 uncultured Mycobacteriaceae bacterium
AGATCTACCCGCTGGTAACCTTCAGCCTGGCGGAAATCCGCGCCTACATGACCGACCGCGCCCTGCCGGCCCACCCCCTGGTCGCCCGTGGCTATCCCTCGATCGGCTGCGCGGTGTGCACCAAGCCGGTCAAGCCGGGTGAGGATGTCCGTGCCGGCCGCTGGGCCGGGCGCGACAAGACCGAATGCGGCATCCATGGCGGCGGCATCTGACCGCCGGGTCGGCCAGGCCCTGCCGGAGTTCCTGCCCGGCACGGTTTGGCTGGTCGGCGCCGGGCCGGGCGATCCCGGCCTGTTGACGGTCCTGGCCGCCAAGGCGATCGCCGACGCCGACGTCATCCTGCATGACGCCCTGGTCGATGACGGAATCCTGGACGGCATCCGGGTGGGGGCGGTGATCGAATATGTCGGCAAGCGGGCCGGCTGCGCCTCCTGGCGGCAGGCGGACATCCAGGCGCGGCTGATCGCCCATGCCCGGGCCGGCAAGCGGGTCCTGCGCCTGAAGGGGGGCGACCCGTTCGTGTTCGGCCGCGGCGGGGAGGAGGCATTGGCCCTGGCGGCCGCCGGCATCTCGTTCCGGGTGGTGCCCGGGGTCACCGCCGGCATCGGCGGGCTGGCCTCGGCCGGCATCCCGGTCACCCATCGGGGCGTGAACACGGCGGTGACCTTCCTGACCGGCCATGGCTCCTCCGGTGCCTTGCCGGACACGCTGGATTGGGCGGCGCTGGCCACGGCGTCACCGGTGATCGTCGCCTATATGGCCGTGCGCACCCTGCCGGATATCGCGGCCCGGCTGATCGGCGGCGGGCGGGCGCCGGACACCCCCGTCGCCCTGATTTCCAACGCCGCCACTCCCCGCCAGGCCACCGTGATCACCACCCTGGCCCAGGCCGCCGACCCCGCGACCAGCCCCCGGGTGCCATCCCCCGCCATCATCGCGATTGGTGAGGTCGTGGCCCTGCGCCAAGCCCTGGCCCCCTATCAACTGGGGGTCGAGGCCGCCCCGGCGGCCGGCGCCGGCACGATAGCACCCCCTCTGCCCCAGGCGATCTGACCGCCCGGTCCAGCGCCTTTGATCTTTGCGCGTGGCTCCGGACGCCTTAAGAAGGTTCCGGTCCCATCCCACCAATTACATGAGGTTTCCGATGGCGGATATCGTCGTCGAGGTTATCGACCATGCCGGCAATGCCAAGACCATCAGCGCCACCGACGGCTGGCGGCTGATGGAGGTGATCAAGGATGCCGGCCTGCCGATCCGGGCCGAGTGCGGCGGCTGTTGCGCCTGCGCCACCTGCCACGTCTATGTGGAGGGCGGCGGTGAACGCCTGGACGCGCCCGACGATGACGAGGTCGATATGCTGGAGGAGGCGCTGGAGGTCTCCCCGGCCTCGCGCCTGTCCTGCCAGGTGGTGATGACCCCGGCCTTGAGCGGGCTGAAGGTTCGGCTGGCCCCGGGCACGGAAGACTGACCGGCCATGGCGCCGGCGATCCCCCGGATCGGCATGGTGTCCCTGGGCTGCCCCAAGGCCCTGGTCGATACCGAGCGGATCCTGACCGCCCTGCGCAGCGAAGGCTATGCGATCAGCCCGTCCTATGACGGTGCCGACCTGGTGCTGGTCAACACCTGCGGTTTTCTGGATTCCGCCAAGCGGGAGAGCCTGGACGCCATCGGCGAGGCGTTGGCCGAGAACGGTCGGGTGATCGTCACCGGCTGCTACGGCGCCGATGAGACCGCGATCCGGGAGGTGCATCCCGGCGTGCTGGCCGTGACCGGCCCCCAGCAATACGAGGCCGTGGTCGCGGCGGTCCATGACGCCCTGCCCAGGCCCCATGACCCGTTCCAGGACCTGGTCCCGCCCCAGGGCATCCGCCTGACCCCGCGCCATTACGCCTATCTAAAGATCTCGGAGGGCTGCAACCACACGTGCGCCTTCTGCATCATCCCGTCCATGCGCGGCAAGCTGGCCTCCCGCCCGGCCGCCCACGTGCTGGCCGAGGCCGAGCGCCTGGCCGCGGCCGGGGTCAGGGAGTTGCTGGTGATCAGCCAGGACACCAGCGCCTATGGGCTGGACCTGAAGCATGCCGGCAGCCGGTGGCGGGGCCGGGACGTGCCCGCCCATATTCACGATCTGGCCGAAGCCTTGGGGCAGTTGGGGGTTTGGGTGCGGCTGCACTATGTCTACCCCTACCCCCATGTGGACCGCTTGATCCCGCTGATGGCCGACGGCAAGATCCTGCCCTATCTGGACATACCGTTCCAACACGCCAGCCCCGATGTCCTGAAGGCGATGCGCCGCCCCGCCAACCAGGAAAAGACCGCCGACCGCATCGCCGCCTGGCGCCGGATCTGCCCGGAGATCGCCATCCGATCGACCTTCATCGTCGGCTTCCCCGGTGAGACGGAGGCGGATTTTCAGGCCCTGCTGGATTGGCTGCGGGAGGTGCGCTTGGACCGGGTCGGCTGCTTTGCGTATGAGGATGTGGCCGGTGCCGCCGCCAACGCCCTGCCCGGGCAGGTGCCGGACCCGGTCAAGCAGGAGCGGTATCACCGCTTCATGGCCGCCCAGCAAGCCATCTCGGCGGAGAAACTGGCCGCCAAGCTGGGATCCCCGATCGACGTGATCATCGATGAGGTCGATGCCGACGGGGCCATCGGCCGGTCCAAGGCCGACGCGCCGGAGATCGATGGGGCCGTGTACCTGAATGGGGAAACCGGCTTGGCGCCGGGGGAGATCGTCCGGGCCGCCGTGACCCATGCCGATGAGTACGACCTGTGGGCGACCCGCGATGGCGCTGGCTGAGGGGACGGTTGCCCAACGGCCGGCAGCGGCCCGCCGGGCGTTAGCCAATGTCGTGCGCCGCCGGCCGACATCGGCCCTGGTGTTGATCAACGCGGTGATCCTGGCCGTGATCGGCGTCGGCCTGGTCGACCAGACCCTGGACCGCCAGGACGCCCTGGTCGAGAGCGAGGCGGCACTCCTGGCCACACACGCCAAGCAAACCGCCCTGGCGGCCCGAGCCGTGCTGGACCGGGTGCATGGCGAGGTGACGGTGGCGCCTGGCCTGTTGCGGGCCTTCGACATGGGGTTTTCCCAGCTGTGGGCCGGCCGGATCGAAAGCATCCCGCAGGTGCGGTCGGTCAATCTGGTCGGCCCGAACGGCATTCAGGTCAACGATGCCGTGGTGCAGGGCCGCCGGGCGATCGATGTCAGCGACCGGGCCTATTTCCAGCGGCACCGGGCCGGCGACCGGGGCACGGTGGTGACCGACCCGATGTTCAGCCGGGCACGGCAAAGCTGGTTTTTCGGCATCAGCCGGGGCGTGTTCGGCCCGGACGGCCGGTTTCTGGGGGCCGCGGTGCTGGGCATCGAGCCGACCTATTTCATCCTGGAACATGGCAAGTCGCAAAGCCTGGGCGTGCAAAGCCTGCTGCTGACCGGCGGCGGCATCATCGCCGCCTCGACCTATGCCGACCGGGAGGAGGCGGCGACCGGTGCGGCGTTTGCGCCGGACCAGCCCCCCTCCCGGGCGGTGTTCACACGGGACCCGACCGGGACCCTGGCCCTGGCCGCCCGGGAGCCGGTGGTGGACACGCCCTTGACGGTGTTCGTGTCCAAGCCGGTGACGGCGATCGTGGCCGAGGCCTGGCTGGAGGTGGCGGGGCTGCTGTTGATGGCGCTGACCGGCATGGTCGCCTCGATCCTGATGGTGCGGCGTCTGAAGGTGAGTGAGCATGGCCTGCGCCGCCATGCCGAGGCCTTGGAGGCGGCCCGGGCCAGTCTGACCGCCCAGACCGAAACCCTGGCGGCCAAGAACGAGGAGCTGGACCAGTTCATCTACGTCGCCTCCCACGATCTGAAATCGCCGTTGCGCGGCCTGGCCTCGGTGCTGGAGTGGATCGAGGATGACGTGGCCGCGCCCGAGGGCGGTGACCTGCACGCCTATCTGCGTC
>CAYNRD010000087.1:3961-7849 GCA_964399515.1 uncultured Mycobacteriaceae bacterium
CGGGTGACCCGGTTGGAAGGGCTGTTGACCGGGCTTTTGGAGTATCACCGGGTCGGCAAGGATGAGATGGCGGTGGAGGAGATCGATACCGGCGCCCTGGTCGACGCCATCACGGCCGACCTGGAGCTGCCCCAGGGGTTCCAGGTGCGCCGCGCCGAGACTATGCCCCGGATCACCGGCCCGCGCACCCCGCTGGAGACGGTGCTGCGCAACCTGATTGCGAACGCCGCCAAGCACCACGACCGGGACCGGGGCCTGGTCACGGTCACGGGGGCCGTGGACGGCGCGTGGGTGCGGTTTCGCGTCACCGATGATGGGCCGGGGATCGACCCGCAATATCGGGAACACGTCTTCAAGCTGTTTACGACCCTGAAGCCCCGGGACACGGTCGAGGGCAGCGGCATGGGCCTGGCGATCGTCAAGCGGATCGTCAAGCGCTTTGGCGGCGCCATCCGCCTTACCGCCCCCGAGGACGGCGCCCGCGGCACCGTCGCCGCTTTCACCTGGCCCGCCCAAGCGGGGTGATCGGGCGCTTGCCGACCGGGCTGGGTTTGGGGCCAAATCACGATCGAGCGTAAAGTTAAATTGACAGTTGCGGGTGTCAATAAAATTTGTCATTCTGGACAAGGTGACGCAGGCAAAGCCTGCTGATGATCCATCGCCGAACGCCATCCAACGGGTCGCGTTCCGGTGTCTTCGATGCGCCTTGACGTGTCTTTTGGCGGCTGGCGCTGGCCCGTTTGGCGGCGCTGGGCGGGTTATTTTCAACCATGGGAGTAGGATGATGTCAGCGGACGAAACACAAGAAACCTGGCCGACCGGGCTTACGGTGAAGCAGGCTGAGGAAATCCACAGCCAGCTGATCGATGGGACCCGCGTGTTCGGCGCGATCGCGCTGTTCGCGCACCTGCTGGTCGCGGTATCGACGCCGTGGCTGGGTTGAGGGGAGATTAAGCCATGAACAACTCCCGCATCTGGCTCGTCGTGCATCCGACGGTCGGGATTCCGGTCTTTCTGGGTGCCGTTGCCGTGGGCTCCTTCGCCGTCCATGTGGCCGTGCTCAGCAACACGACCTGGGTGGCCGACTTCCTGGCCGGACGTGAACTCGGCAGCACGGCGACCGCGGCTTTGGAGGCACCGGTCGATCCGACCAGCACCGTGGCGCTGGAGGGGGCGCCCGCGCCGGCTCCGTCCGTCACCGCCGTCACCCATACCGGCGTGGCGGACAGCCAGACGGTCCTGGTGACCTTGCCCGATGGTCGAACGGTGAGCGCCGTCCTCGATATGTCGACGGCGACCACCAATCATTGACGTGGTGACCGAACGCACCGGAGGCGCGCGGGGCCGTGTGACCACCCCCGCGCGCCTCCGTCCGCGCCATGATCAAGGCGTCGCCTTGGACTGCGCGCCGATGTTTCAGGATGAAGCGCGGGTCTCGGCCCGCCGCCACGCCTGATCGCGCCAGACGCTCGGACCGACGCCGGGAGGCTTGCCCATGCTTGGGTATCGACAGTTCGCGGTGCGCACGCTGGCCCGTGTCGGCCCCCGATTTCTGCCGTTCTCGGATGTCGCGACCGATCGGCTGCCGCTGTCCAGGCTGCTGCGCTTGTCCCTGTTCCAGGCCAGTGTCGGCATGGCCTTGGTCCTGCTGGTGGGGACGCTCAACCGCGTCATGATCGTCGAGTTGGGCGTGTCCGCCACGCTGGTGGGGGTGATGATCGCCCTGCCCGTGGTGTTCGCTCCGTTCCGGGCGCTGATCGGTTTTCGCTCCGACATCCATGACTCTGCGCTGGGTTGGCGGCGAGTCCCGTTTATCTGGAAGGGCACGCTGCTGCAATTCGGCGGCTTCGCGGTCATGCCCTTCGCCCTGCTGGTGCTGTCCGGTTACGGCGAGGCGGCGGATGCGCCAGCGGTCATCGGATATGTCAGCGCCGCGATTGCCTTCCTGCTGGTCGGCGCGGGCGCGCATATGGTGCAGACGGTGGGTCTGGCGTTGGCGACGGATCTGGCGCCGCCGGAGGACCAGCCGAAGGTCGTCGGCCTCATGTATGTCATGCTCCTGCTGGGCATGATCGTCAGTGCGCTGGTTTTTGGCGCCCTGCTGGAGGATTACACGCCAGGGCGCCTCATTCAGGTGGTGCAGGGCGCGGCGGTGATCACGGTGATCCTGAACGTCATGGCAATGTGGAAGCAGGAGCCTCGGGATCTCTCGCGTGCCATGGCCGGAGGGTCCCAACCGGATTTCACCGCGTCCTGGCGCGCCTTCATCGCCCGTCCGGGCTCCCTGCGCTGTTTGATCGTAATCGGCCTCGGCACCGCCGGCTTCGGCATGGCCGATGTCCTCTTGGAGCCCTATGGCGGCGAGGTGTTGGAGATGTCGGTGGCGCAGACCACCCGCCTGACGGCGATCCTGGCGGCCGGCGGGCTCTGCGGTTTCGGACTGGCCTCCCATGTGCTGACCCGCGGTGCCGATCCGCTGCGAATGGCGTGGTACGGCGCCTTCGCCGGCGTGCCCGCGCTGGCCGTGATCATCGCGGCCGCGTCGGTCGGGGCGACCGCCCTCCTGATCCTTGGCACGCTGGTCCTCGGCTTCGGCGCCGGGCTGTTCGGCCATGGCACGCTGACGGCGACCATGCGGTCCGCGCCGCGCGACCAGGTGGGTCTGGCGCTGGGTGCCTGGGGCTCGGTGCAGGCGACCGCCGCGGGACTGGCCATCGCGCTGGGCGGGCTGATCCGCGACGTCATCCATCAGTCCGCCCTAAGCCAGACCGTTGGTCCGGAAGCGGCGTACATTCCCGTGTTCGTCCTGGAGGTTGGGTTGCTTGTCCTCGCCCTGGTGGTCGCGCGTCCGTTCCTGGCCCCACGGGTGGCCCACGGGCGTCCGGCCGTGACCGTCTCCGGACCGGACGACAGGTCCTCCCGGCAAGGGCCGATCTCCGCGCGCAGATCCTCGCCGCCCTGGTCGGCCGGCGGCGGAACCCATGAAGGAGGGAGCTATGACCACGATCATCACCCGGCTGTACAGTGATGAGCAGACGGCACGGAACGCGTCGGCGTTTCTGGCCAAGAACGGTTTTGTCGACCGCGACCGGGATGTGATCTCGGGCGGGGAGGGCGGGGTCGTGGCGCTGAGGTCGGCGGGTGTGCCCGCGGACGTGGCCGCGGCCTATGCGGAGACGCTTGCCGGCGGCACCGCCGTGTTGGTGGTGCGCGCGGGGTTCGGCCGGGCGGGCAAGGCGCGCGCCCTGGTCGCCGAGACCGAGACAATCGACGCCGGCCTGCCCAAGCAGGACTTCTACGTCCGGGGAGGCCTGAGGCCGCACACGGGCCGCCCGGTGGCCCGCCCCGAGGACGCCAGGATCCTGACCGGCAGCGGGCCGGGCGGGGCGCTGATTTCGACCCCCACGCCGTTCTCCTCCTGGTTGGGCATGACGCTTCTGTCCACGGGGCCGCGGTCAAGCTCGGTGATGGCGGGCAACAAAAAGATCACGCCGGGGTCGCATCTTACGACCTGGACGCTGAACACGCCCCTGATGACCGACAACGTGACGCCGTTTTCCTCATTGCTGGGCTGGAAGACGCTGACGAAGCAGAAAGAGCGCACATCCCTGCCGCTCACCAAAAGCCGCACGCCGTTCTCCGACCTGCTTGGCATGGCCCCGCTCAGCCGGCCCCGCTCCTGAGGCTGGGCGCCGGCATGGGCCTGGCGATCGTCGGGCGCCTTGGCCGCGTCATCCGCCCCACCGCGCCCACGCACGGCGTCCGCGACGCCGTCACCCCCTTCGCCCGGCCGGCGGCGGAAGCGCAGCGGTGGACCCCAAATCCAAGTCGGCTACAGTCGCCGCGACCCCGATCAACGCCGGAGGGACCCAGAGGTAGGGCCCCAAA
>CAYNRD010000088.1:0-7777 GCA_964399515.1 uncultured Mycobacteriaceae bacterium
GCCCCGAACTGGGTCGGGTTGACGAAGATGGAGACCAGCACCCGGTCCGCCGTGGCGGCCGCCCGCGCGATCAGGACCCGATGGCCGGTGTGCAAGGCGCCCATGGTCGGCACCAAGGCCACGGTCAGGCCCTGCTGGCGCCATGCGGCCACGGCGGCGCGCAGGGCTTCGAGCGTGCTGAGAACCGGCGGAGTCATGGCGTGCGGGCGATTGCCGGCTATTCCGCCGCCTTGGGCGAGGCCGCGCCGAACAGGTGTTCGGGGCCCGGAAATCGCCGGGCGCGCACATCCTCGGCATAGGCGTGGGCGGCGCGATCGATCTCCCCCGCCACATCGGCGTAGCGGCGCACGAAGCGCGGGGTGAAGCCCTGGAACAGGCCCAGCAAATCGTCGGTGACCAGGATCTGGCCATCACAGGCCGGGGATGCGCCGATGCCGATGGTCGGCACATCGACCGCCTCGGTAACCCGCCGCGCCACCGCTTCCCAGACGCCCTCGACCACCATCGCGAACGCGCCGGCCTGGGCCACTTCCCGGGCATCGGCCAGGATCGCCTCGGCCTCCTCGGCGTCACGTCCCTGGGCCTTGAAGCCGCCCAGGGCCTTGGCCCGCTGGGGCATCAGCCCGACATGGCCCATCACCGGAACGCCGCGGTCGGTCAGGAACCGAATGGTCTCGGCGTGTTCGCGACCGCCTTCCAGCTTGACCGCGTCACAGCCGGTTTGCGCCAGGATCCGGGCCGCGGTCCCGAAGGCTTGGGCCGGTCCCGCCTCGAAGGAGCCGAAGGGCAGGTCGACCACCACCGGCGCCCGGCCGGTGGCCCGGACCACGGCCGCGCCGTGGGCGATCATCATCTCAACGGTGACCGCCAAGGTGGTGTCCATGCCATAGACCACCATGCCCAGGCTGTCGCCCACCAGCAGCAGATCGGCGTGGCGGTCCAACAGCGCCGCGACGGGGGCCGTGTACGCGGTCAGGCAGACCAGGGGCGTGGCCCCCTTTCGGGCGCGGATTTCCGGGATGCCCAGGCGGGAGGCCTTGGGGCGGGCGGCGGCGGTGCTCATGATTGGGTGCTATACCATCGCCGCGCGCCGGAACGGAACCGATCACGGCCCGGGGCGATCGGCGAACACGACGGCGGGTGTTCGACGCGGATCCGGCTTTTCTGGGCCGGTAAAAATTGAAATGCATCCAAAACGCATCTGTCGATCTTGTAAATCATTACAACCTTCACCGAATGGTGAACGATGACAGATTTAAGAAAGTCTCCCGAAAGGCGGGATTCCCTGTTACTTCACTGGGGGCCGTGGGTTAATGACTCCGTGCGAGACTTTCATCTTAGTCTTCCCCACGGTGTTCGGGCGCCAGGGTGCGCCCAGGCTTGGGGGGACGGGACCGCCCGATCGGGCGCCGGTCCACACCAGAGGGTTCTTGAATGCGGGGTGGTATCCGCGCGCGGCTGTGGACGGCATTCATAAGCGTGGCAGCGGTGGCGGTCTCGGCCGCCGTGATCGCCTCGATTTCCTACAATGCCACCCTGGACGCGGTCGACCGGATCACCGAGCGGCGTTTGCCGGTGATCGCGGCCTTGACCGAGATGCGCGCCCAACTCGACGCCCTGGTGGCGATCGCCCCCAACGCGGTGCTGACCGTGCGGGAGGATGAACTGACCCTGATGTGGGGCCGGGTCCGGGCGGCGGAAAGCGGGCTGAACCAGTCGGTCAATCAGGTGCGCGCCGCCTCTTCGGACCAGGCCGTGGTGGAGGAGATCAGCCTGGATGCCGCCCGGGTCAGCGCCCATCTGGTCACCATGCTGTCGGCCCTGATCGCGCGGACGGATACCGTCGAACGGACCGGGACCATCCTGCGCCGCATCGACGCGCTGGAGGAATCCCGGCGCCTGCAGACCGCCGTGGGCGTCGATGCGGCGGCGCGGCAGCAGTTGGAGGTGGTGGCGGACGCGGTCGATCAGTTGCGGCAGATGTTCGCCGCCGTCGCGCTGGTCGGCAGCGAGGTGGAATTGGCCGGCCTGGAGTTTCGGATCGGCCGCCAGTTGGACCATATCGGCGGCTTGGCCCAAACCCTGCCGCCGTCGGCGAGCGCGCAGGTGGCCGATAACGTCACCCGCAAGCGGGACCTGGCCTTCGGTGAGCGTGGGCTGTTTCCGGTGCGGGAACGGGACCAGTTGGCGCTCAGGATCGCCCGAGACCGGCTCGGCGATGTCCAAACCATCGCCGAGCGTCTGACCGACGCGGCCGAGACGCTGGTCGCCGAGGCACAGGCCGCGGTCGAGGCCGAGCGGGCCCGGGCGGCGGACATCGCCGGCCTGGTTCAGACCGTGCTGGTCGCGCTGTCGGTGGTGGCGGTCCTGACCGTGATCGGGTTCATGTGGTTCTACGTCGGAAAACGGATCGTCGGCCGGATCGATCGGCTGAACCGGGCCATGCGCTCAATCGCGGACGGCAACCTGCAGGCGCAGATCCCGGGCGGCGGCCGGGACGAGATCGAGGACATGGCACAGTCCCTGGTGGTGTTCCGGGACGCGATGATCGAGCAGCGCCGGGTCAGCGAGAAAATCCAGTACCTGAACACCCACGATCCCCTGACTGACCTGCCCAACCGGTTGGAGTTCGAGCGCCAATTGGCCCTGGCCATGGATGACAAGCAAAGCCATGGGGCCATGCTGTATCTCAGCCTGGGGTCGGTGAAGGACGTGACCGAGACCTTCGGCCATATGGTCGGCGACGCGGTCATCCAGTCGGTGGCCGAGATCCTGGAGGACAATGTTCGCCCGTCCGACCTGGTCGCCCGGTTGGGCGGGGACGATTTCGGCGTGTTGATCCGGGATGTGACCGACCAGGGCGACCTGACCCGCCGGGCCGAGGACCTGGCCAACCAATTCCTGAAGCCGTTCGATTTCGACGGGCTGATGATCGATGTCAGCCCGGTGATCGGGGTTGCCCAATACCCCGCCGACGCCACCCGGCCGTCCAAGCTGATCGAGAACGCCGAATCGGCGATGCAGTTCGCCACGGCCAGCGGCCGGCAGGGTGTGTCCCTGTATGCCCGGGAAATGCAGGTGGTGGTGGAGAACCGCAAGCTGGTCCGCCGGGACCTGCGGCGCGGCATCGCCGAAGGCCAATTCCACCTCGCCTACCAGCCCAAGATCGACCTGTCCAATGGCGAGATCACCGGCATGGAGGCGCTGATCCGCTGGGATCACCCCGGACGGGGGCGGATCAGCCCGGCCATGTTCATCCCCGAGGCGGAGACCAGCGGGCTGATCCTGCAATTGGGCCACTGGGTGCTGCATGAGGCCTGCCAGCAAACCAAGCGGTGGCAGGACCAGGGCATCTGGCCGCTGACCGTGGCGGTCAATGTCTCGCCCCTGCAGTTCCTGCGCCAGGACCTGGCGGTGGTGGTCGAGCAGGTGCTGAACGAAACCGGATTGTCCCCGGAATACCTGGAACTGGAAATCACCGAAGGGGTGCTGGTCCGGCACGAGGACCGGGTGATGTCCCGGATGCGGGACTTGCGCACCCTGGGCGTGCGCATGGTGATCGACGATTTCGGCACCGGCTATTCGTCGCTGTCCTATCTGCGCAACCTGCCCGTGGATGAACTGAAGATCGATCAGTCCTTCGTCCGGCACCTGGACGTGCGCGAGGAGGACGCCCGGATTTGCCGGGCGATCGTCGGCCTGGCCCATGATTTCGGCCTGTCGGTGGTCGCCGAGGGCATCGAGACCTCCTCCCACGCCGATTTCCTGGCCGAGCAGAACTGCGACATGGGCCAGGGTTACTATTTCGCCAAGCCGGTCTCCTCGGGCGACTTCGAGAACCTGTTCTCCAGCGAGCCCCACTGGCGCCGGCAGCCGGATGCGGCCGCACCGGCCTCGCCTACGGAGGGCGCCGCCTATGGGTGAGCGGGACCGGCACGCCCATGGGCCGTCACGGCCCGGGTCGGGTGCGGGGTGGGGTGGGGCGGTGTTGGCCCTGGCGATGGCGATCGGACTGGCCTGGGGGGCCGCGCCGGCGGCGGCGACCGATATCGGCATGGTCTACAGCTTCGCCGATTCCGGGAAGTTCGACAAAAGCTTCAACGAGTTGGCCCATGGCGGGCTGGTGACGGCGGCCCGGCGTCATCCGGGCTTGGACATCCTGGAGATCGAACCCACGGACGGGGAGGCCGGCGCCCTGCGCGCGGCCGAACAGGCGGCGATCGCGTCTGACCTGGTGATCCTGCTGGGGTTCACCAACCAGCCGGTGGTCGAAGCGGTGGCGCCCCGGTTCCCCGACACCAAGTTCACCCTGCTGGACGCGGTGGTCGATCTGCCCAATGTGCAATCGATCCTGTTCGCGGAGGAGGAGGCCAGCTTCCTGGTCGGCGCCCTGGGGGCGATGTGGAGCCGGACGGGCCGCATGGGGTTCATCGGCGGTGTCGATGATCCCTCGATCAACAATTTCCTGGTTGGCTTCGCCCAGGGGGCCCGCCATGTCCGCCCCGATCTGGTGGTCGAGACGAGCTATGTGGGCGACCGGGCGGTGGCGTTCAGCGACCCTTTCGCCGGCTACCTTCTGGCCCGAGACCTGATCCGGGGCGGGTCCGACGTGGTGTTCGCCGTCGCCGGGGCCAGTGGCCTTGGCACCCTGCAGGCGGCCCGGGATCACGGCGTCCACGCGATCGGGGTCGATGCCAACCAGAACTACCTGCACCCGGGCACGATGCTGACCTCGATGGTCAAGCGGGTGGACACCGCCGTGGCCGACACCATCGACCATCTGCTCGCGGAGACCTGGCGGGCGGGGGTCCGTCTGGTGGGCCTACGGGATCAGGGGGTTGATTTGGCCATCGACAGCTTCAACCGCGCCCTGGTCGATGGCGACATGCTGGCCCGCATCGATGATTTGCGCGGCCAAATCGCCCGTGGGGAGATCGCGGTCGAGACCACGCGCGCACACCAGGCCCCCGATGCCGACTGACCGCGGCCCGTCCGCGCGCCGCCCGGCGCCCGTGCCCGGCGGGCGCGGCCTGGTGGCGTTGGCGGTGGTCGTCGCGGCGCTGGTCTTCGCGGCGCTGGTCGGTGCGGGGCCGGCGCGGGCCGCGGACATCGCCCTGGTGTACGGCTTCGCCGACGCGGGCAAGTACGACAAGAGCTTCAATGAGCTGGCCTATACGGGGCTGCGCGGCGCCCGGGAACGGCACCCGGGGCTGGAGGTCCTGGAGGTCGAGCCGTCCGAACGGGGTGACGCGAGTGCCCGCCGGGCGACCGAACGGGCCGCCCTGGACGCCGATCTGGTGATCCTGGTCGGGTTCACCTACGAGCCGATGGTGACCGAGGTCGCCCCCCATTTCCCCGACACCAGGTTCGCGTTGGTGGACGGTCGGGTCGACCAGCCGAATGTGCAATCCATCGTCTACGCGGAGGAGGAGGGGAGCTTTCTGGCCGGTGCCCTGGGGGCGATGATCACCGACACGGGCCGGATGGGGTTCGTCGGCGGCTTCGACAGCCCGACCATCAACAATTTCAAGGCCGGCTTCGCCCATGGCGGGCGCCATGTTCTGCCCGGCGTGGCGCTGGAAAGCCGGTACATCGGCGATACGCCCGCGGCCTTCACCGACCCGTTCGCGGGATATCTGGCCGCCCGGGCGCTGATCCGCAACGGTGCCGACGTGGTGTTCGCGGCGGCCGGGTCCACCGGCCTAGGCAGCTTGCAGGCGGCGCGGGATTTCGGCATCTACGGCATCGGCGTGGACGCGAACCAGAATTATCTGCACCCCGGCAGCGTGCTGACCTCCATGGTCAAGCGCATCGACGTGACGGTGATGTCGGTGATCGATCAGTGGCTGGCGGGCACCTGGCGTCCGGGCCTGCAAGTGGCCGGCTTGAAGGACCGCGCCGTGGACCTGGCGATTGACGACTTCAATCGTGCCCTGGTGACCGAGGACATGCGGCGCCGGCTCGACGCCCTGCGTCAGGACATCGCCGGGGGCCGTTTGGTGGTCGATACCACCCGCCCGGCCCCCGCACTGTTCGAGTGAGCGCGGGGCGACGACCGCCGCCTCAGACCCAGTCCTCTTCCTCGGGCTTTGGCGGCTGGCTCATCCGGATGCTGGCCGCCAGCTTGTTCTGGGCGATTTTCCGGGCGCGATCGGTCGGCGTGAGCGGGCCGGCCCGGTTGGCGCCGATGGTCTTGTTGCGCTTGGACGACCGCCGCTCCATGTCCGTGGGCGGCTTGATGTGCAAGCGGTCCTCCAGGAACACCAGGGTGGCGGACAACAGGATCAACGCCACCACGGGCGGGACCAGGATCGTGACCAGTGTGCCGATGGAGGTGAAGAATCGGTCTTGCTGCACCATCTGCCGGCGCTCGCGGTTGAACGCGGCGGCGTCGGCACACAGGCCCTGAAATTCGGTATCCAGGAATTGCGCGCAGGACCGCTCATACAGCAAGGCCGAGGGCACCTCCTCGAACGAGCGGGAGAATTCCGTCCAATTGCCGGACACATAGATCCACGCGAAGCCGACCACGATCCATCCCAAGGACGCGATCAACCACACCCGCATCGCCATGCGCCGAATCTTTATCGCCAGCATCCGCCTGCCCCTCGCCCACATCCCCGATGGGGAGCGCCACCGCCAAGCCCCCCTTACGGCAGCTTAACGCATGGTTAACGAATATACCCAAAAGCCGGGGGCCGGGAAACCGGTGACGCGGCGGGCTTGCGGAACCGACTGGGCACCGGGGCCGGGATCAGCCCAACAGGGCGACCAGCACCAGGACCTCGGCCAGAACGATCACAACGGCACCGGCGCCGATCCAGAGCGGGCGTAGGGTTTTGGGCGCGGGCTTGAGTGCAGTCGCCGCGGTCGTGGATGGGGTGCCCGAAGGCGACGCGATCCGACCGTGCGGGTCCATGGACGTCAGGGACATATGGCGGGAAACCCGAACAGAACGAAGAAGAGCGTGACAAAAGACGCACCAGTTGCGCCTGAAATGCTCCGTCAGGAACATGTCAGTATTGTTAACATCCTCTGGCGCCGCTGTCATAGGGTTTTAAAGCCCCGCCCGCCCTCTCGATCCCGTGAGTACTTGCGGCTGAAATGAAACAAAATCGGCCGGGTCGGTGGTATTGGTTACCCGGACCGCACCATGCCGTGGCCGTCCCGGCGCGGGTCGCCGACCGCCTCCGCCCCCTTGGCCCCGGCCGAAGCCACATGCACGCCACCGAAGAACAGGGCGTGTTCGGGCCACAGCATGCCGTCCCCGGCCAGATCCCGGGCGGCCGCGTAGGCGCGGTCATCCAGCCCCGCCTCGGCATTCAGCAGGCGGCCTTCCAGGTGCAGGCGCGGCGCCAGGATGGCCGCCGGCACGCTCAGGCCGAACAGGGTCAGGTTGGCGATCACTTGGCACAAGGCACTGCGGATCCTGTTCGAGCCGCCGCTGCCCAGGGCCATGCCGCCGCCGTCCGGGCGTTCGATCAGCGTCGGGCACATCATCGAGCCCAGCCGCGTGTCCGGCTGCCAGCTGTCCGGCCCGTCGGGCAGCAGGTCCGCCTCGCCCAGCATGTTGTTGGGCATCAGGCCCAGCTCGGGCACGGCCCGGCCCGCCCCCTCCCCATTGGACAGGGTCAGGGCCACCGCGTTGCCCCACCCGTCGATCACCGACAGGTGGGTGGTGCCGCGGACGGCGGTCGCCAGGGCCGGCGGCCGGGCGCGTTCGCCGGCCCGGCTGGCCGCGACCAGCGCCCGGAGGTGCTCGGCGGTGCCGAAGGCC
>CAYNRD010000089.1:0-7750 GCA_964399515.1 uncultured Mycobacteriaceae bacterium
CCTTTGGGCCTCGGGTGTGGGGTGGGGGCGGGGTTTTCTGGTCTTTGGGGGGGCCCGATCATGGGGGTGAGAGATGGCGTTCGGCGTCGGCCGGGCCGGTGACCATCGGCCAATCGGCCGGCGGCGGCACCTCTAGCATACGTTCCAGGACCGCCAAATCCGCGTCCGAGGCATCCCCCGACCGGGCGGAGATCCGGGCGCGCAGGGTCTCGGCCGGCACGTCCAGCCACCGCGGCCGGAAATCGGCGCCCTGGGCCTGGGCCAGCGCCGCCAGGCCGGACCGGTCGGCGGCACCGGTGAAGGTGGCGTCCAGGATCACGTCCCGGCCCGCCGCCAACAGGGCCGTGGCGGCACGCCGCACCCGGTCGCGCACGGTCTGGTTGGTGGCTTGGGTATAGGCGTCCGCCGGCAGGCTCCGTTCCGGTGCTGTCCCGAAGGTGATCTTGCGGATCTCATCATTGCGCAGGATCACCGCCCCCGGCGCCGGCGCCAGACCGGGCGCCAGCTCCAAGGCCAGGGTCGACTTGCCGGCCGCCGGATAGCCGCCGATCGCGACCAGCCGGGGCGGGCGCCCGGGTGGGGCCAGGAACGCCCGGGCCGCGTCCAGATACAGGGACGAAAGGTCGTCCCGGCCCGAAAGCCCGGTGACCAGGCTTCGGATCGCCGCGCGCAGCGAGCCATACAGGCCCAACAGGCCCAAATCGGCCCGGTCCGCGTCGTCCAGCCACGCCGTGTACCGGGACAGGGTCAGGCAGGCCAGGCCCGGCGCGCCCCGGGCGGTCAGGTCCATGACCGGGAACGCCAGGTCATACAGCGTGTCGATGACGCTGAGCCGGTCATCGAATTCCAGGGCGTCGAAGCCGATCAGCGCGCCGTCCAGCCGGCACAGATTGGCCAGATGCAGATCACCATGGCAGCGGCGCACGCGGCCGGGCCGTCCCGCCCGCTGGGCGACGCGGGCGGCGTGGTGCCCGTACGTGTCCACGGCGGCGCCGTGCCAGGGCCGTCCCCGTTCCCCCAGGTCCCGGCCCAACTGGTCCAGGACGGCGCGCGGCCAGTCGGGGGCCGCGGTGCCGGCCTCTCCCTCCCGGTGCAGGGCCGCCAGCCGGTCGGCGAAGCCGCGCAACTCATCCCGGCCCAGTTCGCCCCGGTCCAGCAGGCGGTCGGCCTGATCCCGGGCCGGGAAGGGCCGCATCACCACCAGCCAATCGACCACGGGATCCGCCCCGTCGCCGATGGTAAAGCCCCCGTTCCCGCGCCGCACGGGTTCGACCGCCAGATACAGGCGCGCGGCCCAGGCTTGGTTCACGGCCAATTCTTGCCGACAGAACCACCGCCGCCGGTCCCGGGTCGAGTAATCGACAAACCCCAGATCCACGGCCCGCTTCAGCTTGTAGGCCCGGGTTTCGGTGATGAAGACATGGCTTAGATGGGTGTCGACGCGTCGGACATTGGCACCGCCATGGCTGGCGGGGTCGGCCAGGAACGCCACCAGATCGGCTTGGTCGGGATGGGGCGGTCTGAATTCGGTCATGGCGGCTCTGGGTCGCGGCGGGTCCCGGCACCATCCGGCGATTGGCCCATCGGCGCAACCGGCGTGATCACCGCCCCGCCCGCCCGCGTGCGCCGAAGGCGGGGTTGGCACCGCCCCGCCGCGCGGGATTTGACTTGCCGCAGTTCAAGATCCGATGGATCGGCGCAAAATACCGCTGTCTTTCGACCCCCATCCCTGGACGACCCCCATTCCTGGACGCTCGCCATGCCTTTCAAGACCATCCTGTCGCCGCTGCTGGATCCGGTGACCGCCAAGATCAACCTGTCCGCCGCCCTGCAGGTCGCCCGGGTGGAGACCGGCCACGTCATCGGCCTGCATGTGCGCCAGCGCTTTCCCTATCTGGCGCCGATGTACCAGTTCCCCATGGGCGGGGAGATGATGGTGGTGGCCAGCGAAGCCCATGACAAGGCCGCCGCCGAGCAGGCCCAGGCGTTGCGCGCGCTGTTCGAGACCACCTGCCGGGAGGCGGCGGTGCCCCTGGTCGAGTTCGTGGCCGAACCCGACCCCGCCGCACCGACCGCCAGCTTCCGGGAGGTGATCGGCACCACCACCGACGATCTGGGCCGGTCGGCGCGGCTGGCCGACCTGACCGTCCAGGTGATGCCGGGCGAGGACGGCGACCAGGGCGAGATCGCCGTGATCGAGGCGCTGTTGATGGAGACCGGCCGGCCGCTTCTGGCCGTGCCCCGGGCGGGCCTGACCTCGGCCCGGGCGGAGACGGTGATGGTCGGCTGGGACGGCAGCCAACAGGCCACCCGCGCCATCGCCGCCTGCCTGCCATTCCTGGTCCATGCGCGGCGGGTGGAGGTGGTTTCGATCGGCAAGCCGATGCCGGCCAGCCCGACCGAGGCGGACATGGCGACCACGTTGCGCCACCACGGCATCCCGGCCCTGGGGCGCCATCTGGAGGACGCATCCGGCCCGTTGTCACGCCAGATCCTGGACACGGCCCACCGGCTGGAGGCGGATTTGATCGTGATGGGCGGCTATGCCCATGTCCGGCTGCAAGAGGCGCTGTTCGGCGGCGTCACCCACGACTTGATCCGCAATTCCGACCGCTGCCTGTTCCTGGTTCATTAGACTGTTTGGACAGACGGGATGCCCGTTTGGGCGCGCCGGTGTTTGGGGGGGTGGGCGAAATGGTCCAAACGGTGGGATCCCGACCGCGTCACCCCGGCGCCGGGTTCGGGCGCATCCCGTCGATCTGGCTGGTGACGGTGTCGATGGCGAGGGTGCGCAGCCAGCGGGCCATGGGATCGTTGCGCGTCTTTTCATGCCAGCACAGTTTCAGGATCGCCGACGGAAACGGCACCGGCGGGTCCGACAGCGTCAGGTCCGGCCGTTGGGCAAACCGCGACGCGATCAGCCGGGGCAGGGCCACGACCGCGTCCAACGCCACCACCAAGTCCGGCAAGGTGTCGAAGCGCGACACCCGCGCGATCACATGGCGGTGCAGCCCCTCGGCCCCCAGCGCCTCATCGGCATAGGCCGGTTGTTCGTCGGAGAACACCAGGGCCAAGTGCCGGCGCGCGGCATAATCCTGGACCGTGCGGGGTGGCGCGCTCCCCCTGCGAACCAACAGGCAAAACCTGTCCTGATGCAGAATCCGGGCGCCAAACCCCGGGGGTGGCTGGCCGGCAACCGTCAACGCGACGTCGATCAGGCCTTCCCCCAGATCGCGCCAGACCCTGCCATGGTTGGTGTCGAGGGCGCGCAGCGTCGCCCGCGGGGCTTGGTCCGTGATCGCCCGTGCAAGGCGGGGCCAAAACAGAATGCGGACATCATCCGACAGGCCGAGCACGGTTTCGCCGACCAGATCCGCCGGCTGAAACTCGGACGGGGCCAGGACCCGTCGTAGCTGCGCCAATGGGTCACGGGTTTCCGCCCATAACAGTTCGGCCCGCGCGGTCGGCGCTATGCCGGTGGCGGTGCGTTCGAACAGGCGGTCACCCGTGATGTCCCGCAGCCGTGCGATGGCTTGGCTGATCGCCGGTTGCGATCGGTTGAGACGCTCTCCCGCCTTGCGCAGGTTTCGCTCGGACATGACGGCATCGAAGACAACCATCAGATTGAGGTCGGCATTCTTCATCATAATCTCGGCTTATGGCGTAGAAAAATTTCATTATTGGAACTGATGACCCGTGTCCACCATCTGCGATCCTGATCCGGGGCATACCGCCCATCGGGCAGATCAGGAGAATACATCATGCGAATTGTCGTCTTCGGCGCCAACGGCGCCACGGGCCAAGAAATCGTCAAGCAAGCACTCGCCGCCGGGCACGAGGTGGTGGGCGCGGTGCGCCGGCCCAACACCCTTGACCACCTGCCGGGCGTCACGATCGCGAAGATTGACCTGGCCAATCAAGCCTCTCTGGAAGCCGCCTTGCACGGAGCGGATGTCCTGGTTTCCGCGCTTGGCCATGGCGGGCTGACGGCATCGGCCAAATACACGACGCTGTATAGCGACAGCATACGCGCGTTCCGGGCCGCGATGCGGACCACGGGTGTCAAGCGTGTTATGGTCCTATCTTCAGGCGGTGTTGTGGAAGATGCGGCAGCCCCAAAATTTTACACGAAATTACTCCGCCGATACCTGATCAACACCTATATCGATATGGCGCGCATGGAGACGATTTTGGAAGAAACCCCGGACTTGGAATGGACCAGGGTGCGGTTGACCTATCTGCGGCCGGGTCCGTCGAAACCCTTCCTTGTTGAAGACGGCACACTGGGGCGCGGCACATTCCAGATCCACATCGTGGACGCCGCGCGCTTCGTGGTGGACGAGCTGACGGCACGAAACTGGATCAACGCACACCCGGTGCTGGGCTACGCAAAGGCCGGGAGAACCGCATCGACCGCGTCCGCTGGGGTGACGGGCGCCGCTGCCTGACGCCCGAGGCTTGCAGATGCGCCGGCGTGATCCGCGCGCCGGCGCTCCCTGGCGTGATCCGCGCGCCGGCGCTCCCCGGCGTGATCCGCGCGCCGGCGCTCCCCGGCGTGATCCGCGCTCCGACCATCCGGGTTGACCCAGATTGGACGGGAACATCGTCACCGCACCGGGCTGACATAGCCGGGCGGCTTGACGGTCACCACCGAGCAGTCGACGCTGTTCAAGACATCCTCGGCGGTGTTGCCGATGATGAAGCCGGCGATGCCGGTGCGGGCGATCGTGCCCATGACCAGGGTGTCGAAGCCCTGGGCCCGGATTTCCGCCGGAACCATCTCCCGTACCGCCCCCCGGCGCAGCAGCGCGCCCAGCTTGACCGTGTCCAGCCCGCATCGGTCCAGATGCGCGCGGGCCTGGGCGCGGAAGCTGTCCAGGGCGGTTTGGTGTTCGGCCCGCGCCTGGGTCAGGTAATGATCGACATTGTCCCGGTCCGAAGACCAGCGCCACAGCAACCCTTCACCCGGGGCGTCCCAGACATGCATCAGCGTCACGTCGGCCTGGGCGAAGGCGGCCAGGCGCGCGGCGCATTCAACGATACGCAGGTTCAGGGCCGCCTGGGTGGAGGGCTGTTCGGCGGTGAAGGCGTCCACGTCGACGGCCGCCAGCAGGCCGCGAGGCGGGGCCGGGTCGGCGCCGCGCAACAGCCAGACCGGGCACGGGCATTTGCGCAGCAAATGCTGGTCGGTGCTGGCGAACAGCGGGCCGTGGCCGCCGGGCCCGGGCTCGGCCCGTTTGATCAACAGACCGGCACCGCTTTCATGCACTTCCCGGATCACTTCCAGGAACGCCTTGCCGATCCGGGCCTTGGGCGTGATCTCCCGGTCGGGCGCCAGGGCGGCGCAGGTTTGGGCCAGCCGGGCGTGCAGGTCATCCTTCACCCGCGCGGCCACCTGTTCGGGCGGGCTGTCCATCACCCGGGCCAGTGCGCGCAGATCGGTCGGCATATCGACCGCACCCAGGGCCGCCAGCGGCACGTCTTCAGCGTTGGCCAGGGCCATGGCCAGGCTCAGGACCGGCCGGTCCTGGTCGGGCTCGCCCGCGCAGACGGCCAGGATGCGGGTGATCGGCGTCGGCGCCATCTCGGCGATGGGGGATGCGGTCATGCCACCAGTTCCCGCTGGCCGGTGGGGTCGGCCACGGCGTCCGGCACCGCGGCGTTGGCGCCGCGATCCAGGACCAGCTCCGCCGCCCGCTCCGCCGCGTCCCGGAACGGCAGCAGCACAAGATCGGCGCCACGATCCATCAGGCGTTCGGCCGACCGGTCGCTGTGGGTCGAAACCGCGGTGCGCCCGTCGAACCCCAGATCCCGAAGATGACCGATCAGGGTCTGGCGCGGATCATCATGGGTGACGCCCAGATCATGCTCGGGTACAGCCAGGATCGCCCAGCCGACCCCGCCGATGGGCAGATGGGCGACCACCTCCGGATCGGTGGCGTCGCCGAACACCGCGTCCAGGCCATGGTCGCGGGCATGGCGCACCGCGCCTGGGCTGAAATCGACGCCCAGCACCCGCTGGCCCCGGTCCTGGAGCGCGCGGGCGATGCCAAGGCCATAGCGGCCCAGGCCGAAGACAATCGCATCGTAGCCGCCGGTGCCGGGTGCCGCCGCCGCGTCGTCCCGGGCGGCGGACGCCCGCTCGAACACGCCCAGATAGGGCCCCAGCCAGTCATACAATTGGTGGGAATAGGTGATCATGTAGGTGGACATGGCGATGGTCACCAGCCCGACCAGGGTGACCAGGCCCAAAGCCTGGTCGGAGACATGGCCCAAGGACACGCCGACCGCCATGAAGATCAGGGAGAATTCGCTGATCTGGGCCACGGTCAGCCCCGCCAAGAAGCCTGTGCGCTTGCGATAACCCATCGCCCCCATGATCGCGAGCACGATCAGCGGGTTGCCGATCAGAACGAAGGCGGAGAACACCAGCGCTGGCACGATGCTGGCCCCCAGGATGGACAAATCCAACGCCGCCCCCAACGCGATGAAGAAGAACAGCAACAGGAAGTCCCGGACCGAGGCCAGGCGGGCCGCGATCGCCTCCCGATAGGCGGTCGAGGCCAGGGAAACGCCGGCCAACAGCCCGCCCAGTTCCTTGCCGAACCCCAGGTAATGGCACACGGCGGCCAACAGCGCCGCCCAGCCGACCGCGAAGGACAACAGCAGCTCCGGCGACCGGGACAGGCGTTCCACCAGCGGGTCGGCCACATAGCGGATGAACAGCCCGACGCCGGCCAGCAGCAGCACGCCGGTGCCGACCAGGGCCGCGATGTCGGCCAGGGCCGCGTCACCGCCGGAGCCGGCGCCCAGCGCCGACAGCACGATCATGGCCATGACCACCACCAGGTCCTGGACGATCAGAAAGCCCAGGGCGATGCGGCCGTGCAGGGCGTCGATCTCCCGCTTGTCGGACAACAGCTTGACGATGATGATCGTGGAAGAAAAGGTCAGGGCGACGGCCACATACAGGCTGGTGGTCGCGTCCAGCCCCATGGCCAGGCCGATCAGGAAGCCGAAGATGGTGGTGAAGATCACCTGGCCCAGGCCCGTGGTCAGCGCCACCGGCCCCAGGGTGCGCACCAGCTTCAAGTCCAGCTTCAGACCGACCAGGAACAGCAGCACCGCGATGCCCAGTTCGGCCAGCAGGTCGATGTGATCCTCCGACTGGGCAACGCCCAACACGGACGGCCCGGCCAGGATGCCGACCGCGATGAAGCTGACGATCAGCGGCTGGCGGGCCAGCATGCCGACGAACCCCACCCCAGCGGCCAATACCAGCAAGGCCGCCATCTCGTAAAAGACATATCCGGTGATCGCGTCGGTCAGCATGGTTGTCCTTTCGTCACGCCGGCGGGGTCAGCCCGAAGCGGCTTGGGTGGCGCCGGCGCTCGCCCGGTCCGGCCCGCCGGTCAGGCGTTTTTCCAATTCCATGATGCCCAGCACCGCCACGCCGGTGGCGATCACCAGCAGGCCCTGCTCCAGGCTGAGCGGGCGGGTGTCGAACAGGGCCGACATGAACGGGGCATAGGTGAACAGCAGTTGCAAGGCCACCACCGCCGCGATCGCGTACAGCACCGCCCGCGTGCCCAGGACCCCCCGAACGGTGATCGATGGCGCGTGCAGGTAGCGGACACTGAACAGGTAGAAGATATCCATCACCACCAGGGTGTTGACCGCGAAGGTGCGGGCCTCCTCCACGCTGGAGCCCTGGGCCAGGGCCAGGGTGAACTTGCCGAAGATGGCAACC
>CAYNRD010000090.1:0-7745 GCA_964399515.1 uncultured Mycobacteriaceae bacterium
GCGCGCCAGCCAAAGACGGGCCGGCCCGGAGGTGTGACGCTGGCTAGTGACCATTGTGGCAACGCTGGCCCGATCGCAGCGGACGGCCAACTGCGGCACCGCGCCGCAGACCGATCCTCACCCCGATGCCGGATCGAGAATGTGCGGATCATGCGCGAGCCTTGCGTGATCGTCGGGGCCTGCGCGTGCTGGCGGTTCGTCCAACTGGGCTGTGTCCCCAGACGCATGACCTCCGAACGCGCCCGCTCTGGGCCCTATGGCCCCGACGCCAGCGTCACCAGACGCCTCTACCAGGACACCGTCGCCATCCAGGCTGCCGACACATCCTGGTTCAATGAGAATTACACCAAGCAGGCGCAATCGGTGTTGGCCGCACTGCGCAAGCGCGGCTACGCGGTGGTGCCGGCCGACCCGCCGCGCCCCCTGGTTGAGAAGGCCGCCGATGAGCTGCCGACCGGCCGCATGAACAAGTACGACTTCATGACCGAGATCTATAAGGCGATCGTCCGCCTGTCCCGGAAACAGGACTGACACAGGTGCGGGCGGTCCAGGACCGGTGGCTCGACGCCGCCGACGGCGCCCGGTTGCGATGGCGGCTGTGGCCGGCCCCGGCCGACGCCCACACGGTCATGCTGGTCCAGGGCGGACGCAGCGAATGCGCCGAACGGTATGACGAGACGGCGGCGGAGTTGATCCGGCGCGGCTACGCGCCCCTCAGCCTGGACTGGCGCGGCCAGGGCCGGTCCCACCGGGCCGGGCGGCACCCGCAATCGGGCCATATCACCGATGTCGGCCAATTGCTGGACGATTTGGATCTGGTGTTCGGCCAGGTGGTCCGGCCGATGGCCGAGGGCCGGCCGATCGCGGTCCTGGCCCATTCCATGGGCGGGGCCGCGCTGCTGGCCTGGCTGATGCGCCGGGACCCGGGCATCCGCTTCGCGGTCTTGTCGGCACCGATGCTGCGCATCGCCCATATCTCCCCCCCGGTGCGGATGATCATCGCGCCCATCGTGCGGCTGATGCTGGCCCTGGGCCAGGCCGATGCCTATGCTTGGGGCTCCGCCGACTGGTCGGAGCGCAAGCACCGCTTCGAGGACCGCTACCTGACCCAAGACCGCGCCCGCTATGACGCCACCATCGCCCTGTTCCGGGACACGCCCGAATTGCGCGTCGGGGGGGTCAGTTGGGGCAGGCTGGGTGCCTGGCTGGCCCAGGAACGCGCCTTCCGCCGCCCCGGCGCCTTGGAAAGGGTGCAAACACCGCTCATGATCACCTCCTCGGGGGGGGAGACGCTGGTCGACAACGCCGCCATCGTCCGGGCCGTCCAGCGCCTGCCCCATGCCCGGCACGTTCATTTCGACACCGCCCTGCATGAGGTGCTCCAGGAAACCGATGCACTGCGTAACGCCTTCTGGGCTGAATTCGACCGCTTCACGGCCGACCTGGCCTAAGCCCAGCCGCAGGCACGTGCTGGCCGGGCTTGGGGCGCTGGGCGTTGCCGGCGGGGCCGGGCCTGTGCGGGCCGAAGGCCCGGTCGATCTGGCCCTGGTCATGGCGCTCGACCGGTCGCGCAGCGTCTCCCGCGATGTGTTCCGGTTCCAGATCCGGGGCCATGCCGAGGCCTTGCGCCATCCGGAGCTGATCAACGCCATCCGACGCGGGCGGCACGGCGCCATCGCGGTTTGCGCGGTCGCCTGGTCGGACCCGGACGCCATGGGGGTTCTGGTGCCGTGGGCGCGGCTGGCGTCCCCCGGTGATCTGGACCGGATCGCCGCCGGCATCGCCGCGTTCGAACGCCTGCCCGAACAGGGGGCCACCGCCGTGGGGGCCGCGATCCGCCAATCCCTCGCGGTCTTGGACCAAAACCCGTTCCCGGCCGACCGGGAGGTCATCGACATCACCTCGAACGGCTTTTCCAACGCCGCCGTGCCGCCCCAGACGCTCAAACCCGTGGTCGAAGCTCGGGGGGCGACGGTGAACGCCCTGGTGGTCCAGGATGAGTTCGACTGGCTGGAGGAATATTACCGGCAGCAGGTCATCGCCGGCCTGGGCGCGTTCGTGCGGGCGGTGGACGGGTTCGACGGCTTCGCCCACGGCCTGCTGGCCAAGCTGCTGACCGAGATCGCCTGAATGGGTCTTCAGCAGCGCGGGCCATCAAGCCTAGGCAGTTTCGCCGGTCAGGCCGGCGTCGTCAGGGCGAGCCCTTGGCCGCCGGCGGACAGGGGGCCATCGCCCGTCGCCGCCTCCAGCCGGATCAGGGCGATGCCGACATCGCCATTGGACGAGCGCATCTCACCCACCGCCTTTTCGCCAGCGGTGATCGCGGTGCCGGGGTCCGGCAGCGCCGCCCCGTCGGCGGACTTGACGCCGAACAGGCGCTTTTTCAACAGCCCCCGGTATTTGGTCCGCGCGGTCAGCTCCTGGCCGATATAGCAGCCCTTGCTCCAGCTGATCGCGTTCAGGGCGTCGTAATTCGCCTCCAGCAGGGTGGACTTCTCCCGCTCCAGATCCCGGGCGCCGTCCGGTACGCCCAAGCCCAGCCGGTGACGGTCATAGGTGCCGGGGTCGGCGGGGTCGGCGCCCAGACCGGGGGTTTCGGCCCGGGGGGCCAGGCCGCGCGCGCCCATGGCGGGATGGCGCGGGTCGCTGACCATGTAACCACCACCCCAGGCCCCCTGATCACCGGCACCCAAGCCCGCGGCCTGGCGCCAGCCATCCCCCCACACCGCCGCCACCGCCCAATCGGCGCTGAGGTCGGCCAGGGTTACCTTGGCGCGCAGCTTGTACAGTTTCAGCTTTTTCAGCAGTTCGGCCGCCTGGCCGGCATGGCAGTCCAGCAGCAGCCGGTCACCGTCGGCGACCAGGAAAAAGTCGAACAGAAACTTGCCCTGGGGCGTCAGCAGGGCCGCGAACACCGCCCGGCCGCCATCGGCCGCCGCAACATCGTTGGAGATCAGTCCCTGCAGGAAGCTGACCCGGTCTTCGCCCGCAATGGACAGCACGGCGCGGTCGGGCAAGGGGCAGGTTTGGGCCATGGTCAAGACGGGGTGGTTGTGGGTAAGGATGGGCCGAAGCCGATGCCCGGCATGTGGGCGCGGGCGGGCAACATGCAAGGGGGATGAGGGCGGTGCGGTTCGAGTTGATCATTCGCGGCGGTGAGGTGATGACCCCAACGGGGCTGGTCACGGCCGATCTGGGGGTTTCGTCCGGGCGGATCGCCGGTGTCGGCATTGCCGGCTCCGCCGAGGCCGAGACGGTGATCGACGCCCGCGGCCTCACCGTCCTGCCCGGCGTGATCGACAGCCAGGTCCATTTCCGGGAGCCGGGGATGGAGCATAAGGAAGACCTGGAAAGCGGCACCCGTTCCGCGGTCGCCGGCGGGGTCACGGCGATCTTCGAGATGCCGAACACCAAGCCGCTGACCGTCACCGAAGCGGCGTTCCGGGACAAGCTGGTCCGCGCCCAGGGCCGGTCCTGGTGTGATTACGGGTTCTTCTTCGGCGGCACGGGCGCCAATGCGGCGGAACTGCCCCGCCATGAGCGGCTGCCAGGTTGCGCGGGCATCAAGATCTTCATGGGCTCGTCCACCGGCGATTTGCTGTGCGACACCGAGGCTTGCGTCGAGGCGGTGTTGCGCCACGGCACCCGGCGGGTTTCGGTCCATGCCGAGGACGAGGCGCGCCTGAAGGAGCGGTTCGGACTGGTCCGGGACGGGGCGCCCGTGTCCCAGCATCCGGTCTGGCGGGACCCCGAAGCGGCGGTGATCGCCACCCGGCGCCTGATCCGCCTGGCCAAGGCGGCCGGCCGCAAGGTCCATATCCTGCATATCTCCACCGCCGAGGAACTGCCGCTGTTGGCGGCCGACAAGGATCTGGTCACCTGCGAGGTCACGCCCCAGCACCTGACCCTGACTGCGCCGGACTGCTATGACCAACTGGGCAGCAAGGCCCAGATGAACCCGCCCCTGCGCGACCAATCCCATGCCGACGCCCTGTGGCGGGCCGTTCGGGACGGCATGTTCGACGTCATGGGCTCGGACCACGCCCCCCACACCCTGGCGGAAAAGGCCCAAGCCTACCCGGGGTCGCCCAGCGGCATGACCGGGGTGCAGACCCTGCTGCCGGTGATGCTGGACCATGTCGCGGCGGGACGGCTGAGCCTGGAGCGGTTGGCGGATCTGACCGCCCACGGCCCGCAGCGCATCTTCGGCATCGCCGGCAAGGGCCGGATCGTGCCGGGTTATGACGCCGATCTGGTGCTGGTCGACCGGAAGGCCGAGCGGGTGATCGATGATACGTGGATTGAGAGCAAGGCCGGCTGGACGCCCTATCATGGCCGCCGGGTCACCGGCTGGCCGATGGCGACCATCGTGCGCGGTCGGGTGGTGATGCGGGAAGGGGCGTTGTTCGGCCCGCCGACGGGCCAGCCGGTGCGCTTTTAGGAGGCGGCGGCCGAATAAACTGGCTGCGATCTTGCATGGGTCTTACCCTATCGATCGCCCCCGTGCCCCGAGAGCCGACGCCATGCGCCCGACCACGCCCTTCGCCCTGATCGCCCTGCCCTTGGCCCTGGCCGCCTGCGCGCTGCCCGGTTCCGGCGGGTTCGGGGGGGAACAGGCGGGGCCGATCGTGCCGCTGAACCCGATTCCACCGGTGTTCTGCTACAGCACCTTGGCCAAGCCGGTGTGTTTTTCCGAGCCGCAGCCCGCCCTGGCGGAGCGGTTCATCGCGGGCGATGTCGGCAATGTGCCGGTCTTGAACGGGCTGGTGCGCACCTCCAAGGCGGGATTCGGCCCGGTGCAGACCGCCTTGCCCGACCATGGCGGCCTGGAAGGCCCCCATCCGGCCAATCCCTTGGGACCGAACCACGCCCGGGTCGATCACCGAAAGCCCGTGGCCCCGGCGGGATCGCCCGATCCAGCGCCGGCCGCACCCGAAGCCCCACCGGCAACCGACCCCGGCCCCGCCGACGATGCCGCCGCTCCGGCCGCGGAGCCGGGGCCGACCCCGATCGTGCCGCAGGGGTAGCGCCCCCGTCCGCGGACTACTTTGAGATCAATGGAAACTCTCCAAAAAATATTGTTCGGTATTTTAGCGATTTTCGTGAATTCTCACGCCTCTGTTTGACAATGTTAGGCTCTTGGTGCCGCCGGTCACTGGAGAATTCTGGCCAGGTGGCTTATATATACTGGGTATGGGTTTGGTGCTGGTGGCGGCAGAACGGCCGGGGGTGGCGGGCCTGATATGGCTCCAAGACGCCCCATCGCCAGGGAACAGTGCGTCGGCGCGTGGTTTTTGGGTGGTGTTCGTTTTCACCATAACGGGGCGGGCTGAAAGATGCCGAAGGCCGCCGATGATCAGGACAGGCCCGGACCGGGCCGCTGAAGCCAGGATTTGGGACGATGAGCTTCCAAGGATACACCGGCGCCGGCCAGACCATCGTCATCATTGATGACGGGTATTCCGACACCTTCGACAACGGCAACATCCTGTTCGAATGGGATTTCGCCGACGATGACGCCAGTGCCCAGGTGCCGGACGGGCTGACCTCCCACGGCTCCTTGGTGTCGTCGGTGGCCCAGGATACCGCCAGCGGCGCCAACTACATCTATCTGAAGGTGTTTTCCGACGGGGCGTCGGGCGCCAGCTTCCAGGATATCGAGGCGGCCTTGGATTGGGTGGTCGAGAACGAGGAGGCGTTCAACATCTCGGCGGTCAATCTGTCCCTGGGCGGCGGGTTCGCCACCACCGAGACCCAGACGATCCTGTCCGATGAGTTCGCGGCCCTGGATGAGGCCGGGGTGATCAGCATCGCCGCCGCCGGCAATTCCAATGTCGATGGCCAGTTCGAGGATATCTCGGTGATCGCGGCCGACCCCAATGTGGTCGCGGTATCCGCGACCGACGGCTTCGGCAATCTGGCCGGCTTCTCCCAAGTGCATCCGGAACTGACCGACCTGACCGCCGACGGCACCAACGTGGCCGTGACCGACCTGAGCGGGCAGACCTTCGCGGTCAGCGGCACCAGCTTTTCGGCCCCCCAGGTCGCCGGTGCCGCCGCGGTGGCCGAGGAAGCGGCGGTGGACATTCGCGGCACCGGCCTTGACACCGAGGAATTCGTGACCGTCGCCCAGGCGACCGGCGATCGGGTGGCGAACGGCGTTTACGTGGACCTGAATACCGAGGCGCTGATCGATTTCCTGGTCGATGATTATCTGCTCGGCGGGTCGGGCGATGATGATTTCTTGGCCGAGGGCCCAGCCGCCGATCAACCGGAAACGGACGCGCCGGCCGCCGATGAGGCACCGGCGCCGGTGCCTGACGAGCCCGACTTCACGGTCGGCTCGCCGATCGTGGTCGCCGAGCCGCTGTCCTTCGTGCCGGACGGGCCAATCGGATTTGGCGGCTTCGAGATCACCGGCACGGTCCGGAACGAAATCGTGGTCGGCAGCTTCGGCGATGATGTGCTGACCGGCGGCGGCGGCGCCGATATTTTCAGCGGCTTCAACAGCGCGTCCGGCAATGACGTCATCCTGGACTTCGATCCCGCCAATGACCGGATCCATGGCGGCTTCTGGTTCGAAAACGGTGTCGATGGCCTGCGTCTGGACATTGGCTTGAACGCGGCCGGCAACACCGTGCTGGATCTGTTCGTCGGCGTTGACGGCGGCACCATTGAGCTGGTCGGCATCGGCCAGGACCAGTGGGACGAAATCGTCCTGACCTACTAACCCGTCGGCGCGGCGCTACACGTTCTGGATGCCGGGCACTTCATGGGCGCGGGCGCCGCCGCGCAGCAGGTCCGCGAACAGCGGAAATGCCCTGGCGACCCGATGATGGTGGCTTTGCATGGCGGCGATCATGTCGCCTTGGCGGCCCAGCATGCGGTCGGCCAGGGTGATCATTCGGCTGTTCGGCCAACTGCGCGGGCGGATCTGGTTGATGTGATCGAAATGGGCCTGTTCGGCGCCGCCGGTCCATTGGGTCAGCAAGATCGCGGCGGTGGCCGTCGACCGCGAAATGCCCGCATGGCAATGGATCAGCAGATGGCCGATGGCCTCCCCGCGCGTCCGGTCACCGAAGCTCAGAATGGTTTCGATGTCCGCCTCCGACGGCGCCTGGGCGCCGGGCGTCTCGTGGATGACATCGTGAAAGCGCAGGGCCAACCGGGTGGCGCCGGCCATGCGGTCCAGCACGGGCAGGCCCGGATGGTCGGGATCCAGGATCGACACCACATGGGTCACCGCTTGGTCGACGAAGCCTTCCAGCTCATCAATGCCGCAGATCGATACCCGGTGCGGGGTGCTGGACGTCGCGGGGTCCGATAAACCGATGTTCATGCTTTCGCCATCCCGGTCGTCTATTTGCTTGCCCTCGAAGCGAACTGTAAGCCATCGCCATGGAGGGCGCGAGGCCTGGGAACTCAGAGAAATGCCAGGGCATTGTGACCACAGTCACAAGTCCTGCCAGGCAATCACCACGTCGCCGGGTTAATGTTTGTTGGCGGCTTCGCCAAAGCTGTGCCAATTCTTAAAAAAATGGGCGTTCCAATTTTTTCGCCTACTTAATCCCAGCCGTGAAATTTTATGAGCTTACTTCTAAAGAAGTATTGCAAACCCATGTCACACCCATTAGAGTTTTCTTATTCTGTCGATGTTCCGGTGGAAATTCGAATCGCCGTGTCGTGTCGGCGATCGCTTTGGGGGTGCGGGTGCGCAGCCCCGGCGGACATGATGGATCAACCCA
>CAYNRD010000091.1:0-7741 GCA_964399515.1 uncultured Mycobacteriaceae bacterium
CCAAGCAGGCGGAGAATTTCCGCAAGCTGGTCCTGGCCATGTCCAAGGACTTGAGGGTGCTGCTGGTCAAGCTGGCCGACCGGCTGCACAACATGCGCACCCTGGAGGGCATCCCCAAGCCCGAAAAGCGCCTGCGCATCGCCCGGGAAACGGCCGAGATCTATGCGCCCTTGGCCGAGCGCATGGGCATCCACCAGATCAAGGACGAGCTTGAGGATCTGGCCTTCCAGCAAATCAACCCGGAGGCCATGCAAAGCGTGCTGGCCCGCCTGGCGCAGTTGCGTACCTCGGGCGAGGACCAGGTGGGGGCGATCACCGGCGCCCTGTCCGAATGCCTGACCCAGGCCGGCGTCGCCGCCCAGGTCACCGGCCGGGAAAAGCGCCCCTATTCGATCTGGCGCAAGATGCAGCAGAAGAACGTCGCCTTCGAGCAGCTGTCGGACATCATGGCGTTCCGGATCGTCGTCGATACCAAGGCCGACTGCTATCACGCGCTCGGCATCATCCATGACCGCTACCGGTCCCTGCCGGGCCGGTTCAAGGATTACATTTCGACCCCGAAACCGAACGGCTACCAATCCCTGCACACGGCGGTGATCGGACCGGGCATGCGCCGGATCGAGGTGCAGATCCGCACCCAGGACATGCACCGGGTGGCTGAGCTGGGCGTGGCCGCCCATTGGGCGTACAAGAAGCCCAGCGGCGACGACCGGGACATCACCCGCTTCCGGTGGCTGCGGGAATTGCGGGAGATCGTCGAGCACGCCCACCGGCCCGAGGAGTTCCTGGAGCACACCAAGCTGGAACTGTTCCAGGACCAGGTGTTTTGCTTCACGCCCAAGGGGCACCTGATCAACCTGCCCCAGGGCGCCTGCCCGGTGGATTTCGCCTATGCGATCCATTCGGAATTGGGCGACCGCTGCGTTGGCGCCAAGATCAACGGCCGTATGGTGCCGTTGCGCAGCCGGCTCAAGAACGGCGATCAGGTGGAGATCCTCAGCTCCAAGACCGCCCATCCGTCCCCGGAATGGTCCAGCTTCGTGGTCACCGGCAAGGCCCGGTCCCGGATCCGCCGGTATGAGCGCCAGCGCCACAAGGACCAGTACGGCCAGGTGGGCAAGGCGATGCTGGACAAGCTGTTCCGGGAGGAGGGGTATGAGCTGTCGGAAAAGCGCCTGGCCGGCGTGCTGCAGCACTTCCCCCACCCGGCGGTGGAGGATCTGTACGCCGATGTCGGCTCCGGCATCGTCTCGGCCCGGGACGTGTTCAACGCCGTCTTCCCCAGCCATAAGCGTGACCAGGCCAGCGCCCGGGCGGACAATGTGGTGCCCCTGGCCCGCGCCAAGGGGCGGGAGCGGGGCCCGTCCTCCAGCCTGCCGATCAACGGCTTGATCCCCGGCCTGGCGGTGCATTACGCCCGCTGTTGCCACCCGGTCGCCGGCGACCGGATCGTCGGCATCGTCACCACCGGCAAGGGGGTGACCATCCACACCATCGACTGCGAGACCCTGGACAGTTTCCACGACCAGCCCGAACGCTGGATCGACGTGTCCTGGTCGGCCGACGCCGGCACGGAAGAGCTGGTCGCCCGGGTCTGCGCGGTCCTGACCAACGAGCCCGGCAGCCTGGGGGCGATCACCACCGTGATCGGCCGCAACGGCGGCAACATCACCAATCTGAAGTTCACCAATCGTAGCAATGATTTCTACGAACTGTTCGTGGACATCGCGGTCAAGGACATCCGCCACCTGAACAACATCATGGCCGCCATGCGCTCCACCCCGGTGATCAGCGAGGTCACCCGGGCGCGCGGGTGACCGGGCCGGGACACGCCGGCACTTTGCATCGCGATCACGGATATGTCATAGCGGGGCCATGGAGCATCTGCGCTTGGGCGTGAACATCGATCACGTCGCCACCTTGAGGAACGCCCGCGGCGGCGCCCACCCCGATCCGCTGCGCGCCGCCCAGGCCGCCCACGCGGCGGGCGCCGACGGCATCACCGTGCACCTGCGCGAGGACCGCCGGCACATCCGGGACGCCGATCTGGACGCCCTGATCGGCGCCCTGGACTGCCCCCTGAACCTGGAAATGGCCGCGACCGGGGAGATGGTCGATCTGGCCTGCCGGCTCAAACCCCACGCCGCCTGCCTGGTGCCCGAGCGGCGGGAGGAGGTGACCACCGAAGGCGGCCTGGACGCGGTCGGCCAGTTCGGCGCGCTGCAAACCCAGATCCCGCGGCTGATCACCGCCGGCATCCGGGTGTCCCTGTTCATCGATCCGGACCCGGAACAGCTTTACACCGCCCGGGATCTGGGCGCGCCGGTGGTCGAACTGCACACCGGCGCCTACGCCCATGCCCCACCGGGCGATGCCCGCGACGCCCAATTGGCGCGGTTGACCGAGGCGGCGGACCTGGCCCGATCCCTGGAGCTGGAATGCCATGCCGGCCACGGGCTGAGCTTCGACACGGTCGGGCCGATCGCCGCCCTGCCCGGGGTGCGGGAGCTGAACATCGGCCATTTCCTGATCGGCGAGGCGGTGTTCATCGGCCTGGAGGCTGCCATCGCAGAAATGCGCCGGCGGATGGAGCAGGGCCGGGGCGGCGTGCGGTGATCCTGGGCCTGGGCACGGACGCGGTGACGATCGCGCGGGTTCGGAACAGCCTCGACCGGTTCGGAGACCGGTTCAAGGCCCGGGTTTTCACTGAGGCCGAACGGGGCCTGGCCTCACGCCTGGCGGACCCGGCCGGGTTCTTCGCCAAGCGGTTCGCCGCCAAGGAGGCGGTGGCCAAGGCCTTGGGCACCGGCATGGCCGATGGCGTGCGCTGGGTGGATATTGAAACCTTGCGCGATCGGGCCGGCCGGCCGGAGGCGCGCATGACCGGCCGCGCCGCGCAGCTGGCCGGCATGCTGTGCCCGGCCGCGACCGAACCCTGCCTGCATGTTTCCCTGTCCGACGAGGCGGGGCTGGCATTCGCCACCGCCATCCTGTCCGCCATGCCGGCCCGCGCCCCCTCCGGCGCTTGACCCCCGCACGGCGCCCTGGGATACACCGATCCACGATCGATCCAGCGCCTGGCCCCGGCCGCGCCCCGGAACGCCTGGCGCCGCCCGTGTTGATGAAAGCGTATCACGTCCCGTGTTTGGTTCCCGTTCCCCCAGCTATCGCGCCAAAAAGCCGAATGAGATCTTCGAGTTGGTGCGGACGGTGGTGATCGCCATGGCGATCGCGCTGACCTTCCGCACCTTCGTCTATGATCCGTTCGTGATTCCGTCCCAATCCATGGTGCCGACGCTTTTGGTCGGGGATTACCTGTTCGTGTCCAAATTCTCCTACGGGTATTCCAAGCACACCGTGGCCGGCGGCTATTCGGTGTTCGAGGGCCGGATCCCCGAAGGCGGGCCGGAGCGGGGCGATGTGGTGGTCTTCCGCCTGCCCAGCGACACCAGCCAGGATTTCATTAAGCGGGTGGTCGGCCTGCCCGGTGACCGCATTCGGGTCAATAACGGCATCCTGGTGATCAATGGCGTGCCTGTGGACCGGCGCCGGATCGAGGATTACGCCCTGGTCAATCCCCACAACCGCGCCGCCCGCAGCCTGGTGCCCCGCTATGTGGAGATCCTGCCCGGCGGCCGGGAGCATGTGATCATCGAAACCCAGGGCGATGGCGGCGCCATGGACACTGTGGGCGAGGTGGCGGTGCCGGCGGGCCATTACTTCGTCATGGGCGACAACCGGGACAATAGCGTCGACAGCCGCCGCCCGTCCGTGGGCTTCGTGCCAGAGGAAAACCTGGTCGGCCGGGCCGAGATCCTGTGGCATTCGCTGGAGGGGGACGCCCAGTTCTGGCAGGTGTGGCGCTGGTTCACCGACACCCGCACCGAGCGGCTGTTCACCCGGATCGAGTGAGCGGCGATGGCGGGCGCTGGCGGGCTGGGGGGCATCGAGACCGCGATCGGGCACGCCTTCGCCAACCCCGACCTGCTGCGGGAGGCGTTGACCCATCCCAGCCTGGCCACCGACCAGCGCGGTGCCGCCCGGTTCGGGTATGAGCGCCTGGAATTCCTGGGCGACCGGGTGCTGGGTCTGGTGATCGCCGCCTGGCTGGTCGAGCGCTTCCGGGACGAGAACGAGGGCAAGCTGGCCAAGCGCCACGCGTCCCTGGTCCGTCGGGACGCCCTGGCCGAGGTCGCCGGGGGCCTGGGCCTTGGCGCCTGGCTGCGGATGTCGACCGGCGAGGAGGATGGCGGCGGCCGCGAAAACCAGGCCACCCTGGCCGATGGCTGCGAGGCGCTGATCGGCGCCGTGTTCCTGGATGGCGGTCTGGCCGCCGCCGAGGCGTTCATCCGGGGCCATTGGCAAGACCTGATCGACCGGGACGCGCGGCCGCCCGAAGACCCCAAGACCCTGTTGCAGGAACGGGTCCAGGCCAAGGGCCTGCCCGTGCCCGAATACCGGGAGGTTGGCCGCAGGGGCCCCGACCACAACCCGGAATTCCAGATCGAGGTGCGCTTGGCCTCGGGTGAGCGGGCCCAGGCCCGGGCGGGCTCCAAGCGGCTGGCGGAAAAACAGGCCGCCGCCGCCATGCTGGCGATCCTGGAGCAGGGCTCGTGACCGACCCCGCCGACCCGGATCCGGCGGCCCGGCCCCGCTGCGGCTTCGTGGCCCTGGTCGGCGCCCCCAATGCCGGCAAGTCGACCCTGCTGAACCAGATGGTCGGCGCCAAGGTCACCATTGTCTCGCCCAAGGCCCAGACCACCCGCAGCCGGGTCCTGGGCATCCTGACCCAGGATGGCAGCCAGGTCGTGCTGGTCGACACGCCCGGCATCTTCCAGCCCAAGCGCCGCCTGGACCGGGCCATGGTCCGCGCTGCCTGGCAGGGGGCGGAGGACGCGGACCTGATCTGTCTGGTGGTCGATGCCGGGCGCAAGCGCGCCTCCGAGGAGACGCTCGTGATCTGCCGCAAGCTGGCCCAGGCCGACCGGCGCGCGATCCTGGTGTTGAACAAGACCGACCTGGCCGACAAGGCCGCCCTTTTGGCCCTGACCGCCGAGCTGAACGACCATGTGCCGTTCACCGATACCTTCATGGTCTCGGCCCTGAGCGGCGACGGCGTCGCGGATCTGGTCGGCCATCTGGCGGCACGGGTGCCGGACGGGGTGTGGCTGTACCCCGAGGATCAGTTGTCCGACCTGCCGATGCGGCTGTTGGCCGCCGAGATCGTGCGGGAAAAACTGTTCCACCGGTTGTATCAAGAACTGCCCTATGCCCTGTCGGTGGAGCCCGAGCAGTGGCAGGAGCGGGAGGACGGCAGTGCCGAGGTGCATTGTGTGATTTACGTGCAGCGGGACAGCCAGAAAGCGATCATCATCGGCAAGGGCGGGCAGATGCTCAAGGCGATCGGCACCGCCGCCCGGCTGGAGCTGGAAGAGATGCTGGAGCGCCGGCTGCACCTGGCCCTGTTCGTCAAGGTCCGGGACCGGTGGTTGGATGACCCCGAGCGGTACAGCGCCTGGGGCCTGGACTTTAATGCCTGACCGGGACCCTGAACGCCCCAATGTCCGACACAACCCCCTATCCCAGCCGGCTGTTGACCCCGCGCCAGCGCATGCTGGGCTTCGCGGCGATCATGGCCAGCGTGTTCTCGGCCGGGATCACGCTGGGCATCACCGTGCCGCTGTTGGCCCTGGTCATGGAGCGGGAGGGGTATGCGCCGACCGTGATCGGGGTGTCGTCGTCCATCCAACTGGCGGCGCTGATGGTGGCCAGCGCGCTGGCGCCGTTGATCGCGCGTCGGATCGGCCTGGTGCCGGCCCTGCTGCTGGGCAGCGCCTTGACCATGGCCGGGTTGATGATCCTGTCGCTGATCCCGACCTTGCTGGTGATCATCCTGGCGCGGATCCTGGTCGGCATCGGCAACGCGCTGGATTGGGTGCTGTCGGAGGTTTGGGTGTCCGCCTCCCCGGTCAGTGAGGCGACCCGGGGGCGGCTGATCGCCATCTACGGCACGGTGTTCAGTGGCGGCATCGCCATCGGGCCGCTGGTGCTGCGCGCGGTCGGAACCCAGGATCAAACCGCCTTTTACGTGGCCCTTGGCTTGGTCCTGGTGGCGACCCTGCCGGTGATCGCCGCCCGTCGGGTGGCGCCGCCGGTGGCGGGTGGTCAGTCGCCGACCGGCTTGCTGACCGTGATCGCGGCCGCCCCCTTGCTGGCCGGGTTCGCGGCCATGGAAGGCTATCTGGAGGGTGCGCTGTCCGCCCTGTTGCCGCTGCAGGGCCTGCGCCAGGGCCTGACCGAAGGCGACGCGGTGCTGCTGCTGACGGCGTTCGGCGTCGGCAGCATGGTCTTGATGGTCCCCGCCGGCTATCTGGCGGACCGGGTCAACCGTATGGGGCTGGCCGTGGCCCTGGTCGCCATGACCGCCCTGGCGCTGGCGGCCACCGTGCCCTTGGCCGGCCAGTTCTGGCCGCAGATGATGGTGTGGTTCCTGATCGGCGGCACGATCGGCGCCCTGTACACCATCACCCTGACCATGATCGGCGAGCGCTTCGCCGCGGGCGATTTGTCCAACGCCAATGCCGCCCTGATCCTCTGCTACACATTGGGCTCGATCGTCGGACCCGGGGTCGGCGGTGTCGCGCTCGACATGGCCCCCGAAACCGGGCTGATCTGGGCCACCGCCGGCATGGCGGCGCTGTTCCTGACCGGGCTGGCCGGGCTGTGGGCCTGGCGCCGGGGGCGGTGAGATTTGGAATGGGCGGATCATGCATTCGTGCTGTCCGGCCGACCCCATGGCGAGGGCGGGCTGATCCTGCGGCTGATCACCCTGGAGCATGGCGTGTGTGCCGGCTACTTGCCTGGGGCCCGGTCGCGGGCCGGGCTTTCGCCGGGTACCCGGGTCGCCGCCACCTGGCGCGCCAAACTGGCCGACCAACTGGGCACCTGGCGGCTGGAGCCGGACGGCGGTGCCGTCGCCGCCCGGATCCTGGACGATCGCCTGCGCCTCGCCTGCTTGAGTGCCGCCTGCGGGCTGTTGGAGGCGGCGATGCCCGAACGGGTGCCGGCGCCGCCGATCTTCCACGGCGTCGAAGCCCTGGTGGATGCCTTGCCAGGCGCCCATTGGGACGCCGTGCATGTCCGGTTCGAGCTTGGGGTGCTGTCGGCCTTGGGCTTCGGCCTTGATCTGGGCCGCTGTGCCGTCACCGGCCAGGCCGAGGATCTGACCCATGTCAGCCCGAAAAGCGGCCGGGCGGTGTCGGCCGGGGCGGCGGAGCCCTATCGGGACCGGCTGTTGGCGTTGCCGGGCTTTCTGGCCGGCGGCGGTGCCGCGACGCCTGGGGCCGTCCGCCAGGGGCTGGACCTGACCGGGTATTTCATCGAACGGGTGCTGTTGGCCCAGACCGGATTGACCATGCCGCCCGCTCGGCTACGATATGTAGCGGCGTATGAGCGTTTTGCCGCCAAATCTGGGTATCTTGCCGACCAGCCCCCGGGGACCGCGTGATGGCCGACGCGCCAGATGAGACCATCCTGACCATCCCCCTGGCCACGGCGTTGGGGGAGCGGTACCTCAGCTACGCGCTGTCGACGATCACCTCCCGCTCGCTGCCCGATGTGCGCGACGGGTTGAAGCCGGTGCACCGCCGGATCCTGTACGCCATGCGGGAATTGGGCCTGCGCGCGGCGGGCCCGCCGCGCAAGTCGGCCCGGGTGGTCGGCGACGTGATCGGTAAGTATC
>CAYNRD010000092.1:0-5521 GCA_964399515.1 uncultured Mycobacteriaceae bacterium
ATGTCCTATTCCGCCGGCCTGTACGCCGGTGCGTAGACGGACGTGGGCGCAGCCCAGCGGCGAAAATACGCGACCTTGGCCGACCGGATCGGCCTGGACAGGGACCAGCACGTGCTGGAAATCGGCTGCGGCTGGGGCGGCTTCGCCGAATACGCCGCCGGGGAGCGCGGGGCCAAGGTCACCGCCATCACCATCAGCCGGGAACAGCATGACTATGCCCGGCGCCGGATCTTCGAGGCCGGCCTGGCCGAGCGGGTCGATATCCACCTGACCGATTATCGGGACATGGGCGGCCAGTATGACAAGGTGGCCTCGATCGAGATGTTCGAGGCGGTGGGCGAACGGTACTGGCCGGTGTTCTTCGGCACCGTCCGCGACCGGCTGCGACCGGGCGGGGTCGCCGGATTGCAGATCATCACCATCGCCGACCACATGTACGAGACCTATCGGCGCAGCGCCGATTACATCCAGAAATACATTTTTCCGGGCGGTATGCTGCCCAGCGCCACGGAGTTGGGCCGGCAGGTCGATCAGGCCGGCATGCGGGTTCAAGACCGGGCCGGCTTCGGCCCCGATTACGCCCGCACCCTGCGGGACTGGAACCGGCGCTTTCAGTCCGCCTGGCCGGAGATCCAGGCCATGGGCTTCGATGCCCGGTTCAAGCGCATGTGGGAGCAGTACCTGCATTACTGCGCCGCCGGCTTTCAGGAAGGTGCGATCGACGTGGTCCATGTGACCCTGAGCCGAGACTGACCCTGACCGCCGGAGCCCCTCCGCGAGACATGCCCGCCTGGGGTGTGCTGATCCGCTATGGCGCCATCGCCGGCCCCTTGGCCATGCTGGTGCTGCCGGTGTTCATCTACCTGCCGTCCCATTACGCCGACGCCATGGGCCTGGGCCTGGGCGTGGTGGGTCCGCTGCTGCTGGCGGCCCGGCTGTGGGACGGGATCAGCGACCCGCTGATCGGTGCCGCCAGTGACGGGCTGCGACTGCCCCTGGGCCGCCGCCGGCCCTGGATCCTGATCGGCGCGCCCTTGGTGCTGGTCGCGGTCTGGCGGCTGTTCCTGCCGCCGGAGACGGTTTCGGCCAGCTATCTGCTGGTCTGGACCATGGTGCTGTATACGGGCTGGACGCTGGTGATCGTGCCGCTGAATGCCTGGGGGGCCGAACTGACCCCCAGCTATCACGGCCGCAGCCGGGTGGCGGGCGTGCGGGAGGGCTTCGTGGTCGCCGGCACGGTCACCGCCCTGGCCCTGCCCTTTGTGTTCGGGGTCACCGACGCCGAGCAGACCGGCGACGCCCTGGCGGTGATCGGCGTGGCGCTGATGATCCTGATTCCGGTGACGCTGGCGCTTTTGATGTGGCGGGTTCCGGACGCGCCGCCCGCCACACCGGTGCCGTTCCGGCCCTGGCGGGTGTTCACGGTGCTGGCCGACCGCCAGTACCGGCCGCTGTTGGCCAGCCATTTCCTGAATTCGGTTTCCAACGCCTTACCGGCGACGCTGTTCCTGCTGTTCGTGGCCAACGCGCTGGGTGCGGGGGATCTGGCGGGCGGGCTGCTGCTGGCCTATTTCGGCAGCGGGCTGGTGCTGATCCCGGTCTGGCTGTGGCTGTCGCGGCGGCTGGACAAGAAACTGGCCTGGCAGGCGGCGATGATCATGTCGGTGCTGGCCTTCTGCCTGGTGCCGTTCGCAGGGCCGGACAGCCTGTGGGTGTACGGGATCGTGGTGGTGGTGTCCGGGGCCGCATTGGGCGCCGATTTGGTGCTGCCGGCCTCGATGCTGGCCGATGTGGTCAGCCTGGATGGCGAGGCGGAACCGTCGGACTGGCGGCCCGGCGCCGGCCGGGCCGGCCAGTACTTCGCCCTGTGGGGCATGGCCAGCAAGCTGGCGCTGGCCTTGGGCGTGGGCATCGCCTTTCCGGTTCTGGATTGGGCCGGCTTCATCCCGGGCGCCGGGCCGGAGGGCGCCGGCATCGTGACCTTGACCGTGCTCTACGCCGGGGTGCCGGTGATCCTAAAGCTCGGTGCCATCGTAATGATTGTTAGATATGACATTGATGCCCGGCGGTTTGGCCCGCGCTGACGGTTTGCCGTCCGGCCCGGGTTCGGCCGCGTGACCATGGATGGCTTATGACGACAACAGAAACACCATGGCACCGTCGCCTGATAATGGTGCTGATGATGGTCTTAATCGTGGGGTGTAGCGGCATGAAACCGGAAGATTTTGCCGGCACGGAGCCGGAATTCATTTTGGAGGAGTATTTCCAGGGCAAGTCCAAGGCCTGGGGAATATTTCAGGATCGGTTCGGGAACTTGCGCCGGGAATTCACCGTCGATATCGACGGCACCTGGGATGGCTCGAAACTGACCTTGGTCGAGGATTTCGTCTATTCCGATGGCGAAACCGAACAGCGGGTCTGGGAGATCACCAAGACCGGCGACAAGCGTTACCGCGGCACCGCCGACGGCGTGGTGGGCGAGGCGGTCGGGGTGTTGTCCGGCAAGGCGTTCAACTTCCGCTACCAATTCGACCTGCCCTTGTCGGGCTCAACCTTGCGGGTCAATTTCGATGACTGGATGTGGCTGCAACCCGAAGGCCAGGAGGTGATCAACAAGGCCCGCGTCTCGAAGCTTGGCGTGACCTTGGGAGAAAGGACGATCTTCTTCCAAAAGCTGCCGGCCGTGGAACAGGCCGCGTTCGCCGAAGCGGCCGAATAGGCGCCGGGACCAGCTTCCTCGGCTGCGGCATAAAAAACCCCCGGGCGGCATCCAACCGCCCGGGGGTTAATCATGGGGTCGGATCAGTCTACGAAGAATCGCACGTGGAAGGCCGGGTACCACAAGGCATCCTGGATCCCCAGAACCTCGGCGTGGCACTCATGGCAGAACGCCTGGACGTTCTCGTTCCGCACACCACCCGACTGCACGAAGTAATCCCCGTTCGGGGTGATCAGGGCATAGGCCCAGTTGTCGGTCTCATCGAAGGTGCCGGGGGCGGTCTTTTCCATGATGAACAGCGGGCCCTTGACCAACTCGCCCTTCACATGGCCGCGGTCCGGGTTGTCCTGGCCGCGCACGCCGAAGCTTTCCTTCACCAGCACCGAACCGACCGGCATCACCACGCCGTCGGTCTCATATTTCAGGTACTGCTCGGCCGCGATGTCATTGGCATAGGTGAACAGGAAGCGATTGGTGTGGGCGCCGGGGGCCGCCGGGGCGGTGGCCGTCACCGCCCAGTCCCGATAGGCCAGGGCATGGACATCGCCACTCTGCTGCCAGCCTTCGATGGTGTCCGGCACGATGCACTCATACAGCTCCCACGCCCGGTCATCCTCGATGTCCAGCAATTCGCCATCATAGAAGCACTTGTCGTCTTCGGCGGCATCGACGGTGCGCACCGGTGTGGTTGCCGCCGGCAGGGCCAGGGCCACGGCGCAAACGCCGGCCAGAAGGGTGAGTAGCGAAGATCGGCTCATGGTCGTGTGGGCTCCCTAAGGCGGTGTGGGCGCGGATGTCAAACGGCCCCTAGTCATAGCGCCGTTCCGAGGATTCGGTAAGCAACGTGCGCGACCTTTTCAAGAATTTTTGCTGAAATATCGTTTTCATAGGGTGCGGTGCACAGAAAATACACAAAATCTCACGCTGCCGAGAGCGGTGAGAACTACTCTCATTCAAGAACTGGTCGAGGGCGGCGCCACGCCGGCCCGGCCGCCATTTCGATCGTTATCGAACAGGCCCCGCGTTTACCCGCCAACCCGCCGGGCGATCAGCCGCACCACCGGCCCCAAGATGGGCAGTGTCGCATAGACCTGCTGGGTGGCGTCCCAGTGATCGATATGTTCGGTGGCCAGCTTGTCCTGGTTGAACTTGACCTCGGAGACGCCGATCAGCTCCCGCCGCTTGCGTCCGGCGTTGAAGCCGAAGCGCCATTTCAAGAACGCCGCCCGGCGGGACGCACCGATATCATCGACGGTGACCCGCACCTCGCCCAGGCGGTCATAGACCCGCTCGAAATGGGCTTGCACCTCGATGCGCCCGCGCACTTCGGTGAACGGGTCCCGGAACAGCACTTCCGGCGCCATGTGGTCCAACACCGACTCCAGGGTGCTGGGCCCCAACCGCTCCCAAAACGCGGCGTATTGCCGGGCGGCGGCGAACAACTGCGCTTCGGTCAGGACGCTGAAGCCGCCGCGGCCGATCCTCATCGCCGGTCGGCCATCCGGCCGGTCAGCGCGAAATAGGCACCGAAGGGCAACACCCGCAACACCTTCAGGATCGCCACGAACGGTGTCGGGAACGCGATCTCGAACCGGCTGGACTTCAAGCCCGTGACGATCTTGCGGGCGGCTTCGGCCACCGGCACCAGGAACGGCATCGGGAAGGTGTTCTTGTCCGTCAGGGGTGTCTTGACGAAGCCGGGGTCGATCACCTGCAGCTTGATGCCGGCCCGGTCGCATTCGGGCTTCATGGCTTCGGCCATGTTGATCAGGGCCGCCTTGGACCCGCCATAGCCGATCGCCATCGGCAGGCCGCGATAGCCCGCCACCGAGGACACGATGGCGATCTGCCCAGCGCGCCGCTCAATCATGGCGGGCAACACCGGCTCCAGGCAGTTGGCCACCCCGCCGACATTGAGGGTGAAGGACTTTTCCACCGATTCGGCCGAGAAGCCGTGGATGCCGTCGCGGAAATAGCTGCCGGCGTTCAGGATCACCAGGGCCGGCGGCCCCAAATCGGTGGTGATCCGCGCGACCGCCCGGGTGCAGGCGTCCCGGTCCGTGACATCCAGCGGCACGGGCACGATGCGGCCCTTGGCGCCCGCGGCCCGTTCGGCCAGGGCCGCCAGCTTATCCTCGGACCGGGCGCTGGCGGCCACGGTCCAGCCGGCCTTGGCCAGCCTCAGGGCAACCGCCTCGCCAATGCCGGAGGAGGCACCGGTGATCCAAACGGGGCCGTCTGCCGGCCGGGCGGATCTGGGACGGGAGGTCATAGCATCGCTTTCTGACGGGGCGCTTGGGCCGTTCGGTCGGTGCCTTGGGCGTCCAGCCGGCTCAAGAACCGGTCGGCGCTATCGACCAAATCTTTCTGGCGGCTGGGCTCCATCTTATCAAGGGTTCTGAAGATCATGGCCATGCGCGGATTGCCGTCAAGCACATCCCGGTTGCGGATCAGGAAATGCCAGTAAAGCGCGTTGAACGGGCAGGCCCCGTCACCGGTCTTGGCCTTCACATCATAGCGGCAGGACGCGCAGTAATCGCCCATCCGATCAATGTAGGACCCGGACGCCGCATAGGGTTTCGAGGCCAACAGCCCGCCATCGGCATAGATCGCCATGCCGTGCACATTGGGCAGTTCCACCCATTCATAGGCGTCGGCGTAGACCGCCAGATACCACTCTTGGATGTCGGCCGGCCGGATGCCGGCCAACAGCGCGAAGTTGCCGGTCACCATCAGCCGCTGGATATGGTGGGCATAGGCGTGCGCGCGGGTCTGGCCGATCGCCTGGGCCATGCAGTGCTT
>CAYNRD010000092.1:5531-7695 GCA_964399515.1 uncultured Mycobacteriaceae bacterium
CACCGGTCCAATAGAGTGCCGGCATGGGCCGGTCGGCGGACAGGGCATTACTCTGGCCGTAGTCCCGCCCCTGGGACCAATAGATGCCGCGGATGTACTCCCGCCAGCCGATGATCTGACGGATGAAGCCTTCAACGGCGTTCAGGGGTGCCGCGCCGTCCCGATAGGCCTGTTCGGCCCGGCGGCACACCCGCACCGGGTCCAGCAGCCCAGCGTTCAGATAGGCCGACACCAGGGAGTGGTAGACCCAGGGACGGTCGGTCGCCATGGCGTCCTGGTAGTCGCCGAACCGGGCAAGGGCATGCTGGATGAAGTGGTCCAGCGCGCGCTCGGCGTCTTCGGCGGTGACCGCCATGCGGAACGGGCGCGCATCGCCGAAATGATCGCCGAAGCGGTCATCGACCAGATCCAGCACCTCGGACGTGATCCGGTCGGGCGCGAAGCCCAGCGGCGGCGGCGGGTCGGCGTCCCGGGGCAGGGGTTTGCGGTTGTCGGCGTCGTAGTTCCACGCCCCGCCCTCGGGCTTGCCGTCCTTGGTCATCAACAGGCCGGTGTCACGCCGCATTTCCCGGTAGAAATGCTCCATGCGCGGCTGCTTGCGGCCCTTCAGCCACTGGGAAAACCGCGCGCCCCCGCACAGAAACCGGCCGTCCTCCAGGATATCCAGGGGGATGGCCAGGCGCGCTCGCGCCGCGTCGAGCAGATCCAGCACCCGCCATTCGCCCGGAGCGGTCACCACCACCCGGGCCGCGCCGTGGCGGGCGGCGGCCCGTTCGATCTCCGTGTCCAGCGCCTGGGTGTTCTCGCCATCGTCCAGGGCCACGTAATCGACCCGGAAGCCGTCCCGGCGCAAGGCGGCCGCGAAATGGCGCATAGCCGAAAACAGGAACGCGATCTTCCGGGGGTGGTGGGGCACATACTCCGCCTCGCCCATCACCTCGGCCATCAGGACCACGTCGGTGTCCGGATCGGCGCCGCGCAGGGCAGCCACGGTGCGGGTCAGTTGGTCGCCCAGCACCACCCGCAGGCACCCGCCGCTCATTCGGCGTGCGCCGCCACCGCCTCGGGGGAGGCCGGATCGATCAGCGCGTAGCGGATGTGGGCGCCGCGGGTGTAGAACCCCATGGAAACCAGATCCGGCCCCGCGTACCACAGATACAAATCCAAGCTGCCGCGCAGCCGGAATTTCTCCGCCTCGACCGGCCCCCGATAGGTCTCGATCGTCTCGGTGCCCATGGCGGTGATCTCGATCTCCTGGATCTCGCCCTTTTGGGTGTTGAACATCCGCGCCTGATCCAGGATGTCCCGGCGCCAATAGCTGGAGGGCAGCAGATCGGCCGGGTGGGTGAAGCGGAAGCGCTCGCCATCCTCGGTGCCGCGCACGAACAGGCTGTTGCCGACCCGTTCGGCGTCCACCGCCCAATCATCGCCGTTGTTATCGGTGGTGGCGGTGCCCGCCCACAGGGCCCCGTTCCGCCAGACCTCGGTCGCGTCATGGTCGTAGCGGTAGAGTGTGAACGGCCCGAAGGTCAGCTTCAGGTCGATGTCGACATCGACCACCAGATCGCCGCCCCGCTCGTCAAAGCGGATGGCGTGCGTGCCCAGGACCCGATCCTCCCGGGTAACCCGAAACACCCGATCCTCGGGCAGATCCACACCCTCGGCCTGGGCTGGCGGGGCCGAAGCCGCGGCGCCGGTGGCCAGGATCGCGGTTGCCAAGACCAGTGCACGAAAACGCATGTGTCGCCTCCTTGTTCGCGGACACTATCTCTTACGCGGCCGCAACACGGTCGGGTCAGGCCCGGCCGCGAAAGCCTTGGAATTGCCTTGAAATGACGATGCGCAAAAAGGCCCAGCTGCCCACCAAGATCTGCCCGGTCTGCGCCCGCCCGTTCACCTGGCGCAAGAAATGGGCCCGGGATTGGCCGCGGGTGAAGTACTGCTCCGAACGGTGCCGCCGCTCGGCGCCCAAGCCGGCGGCCACGGCGGACTAACCCTTGGTGCGCAGGCGGGACCGGCCGCCATCGACGCCGATGACCTGGCCGGTGATCCAGCCGGCCCGGTCGGAGACCAGGAACGCCGCCAGGGCCGCCGCGTCCTCGGCCTGGCCCAGGCGCGGGATCGGGTGCAGCTTGGCGATCGCGTCGGCCATGGCCGCCGTGCC
>CAYNRD010000093.1:0-7667 GCA_964399515.1 uncultured Mycobacteriaceae bacterium
CGGTGATTTCATAGGGCGGCACGGGCAGGTTGGTCGGTGCCGGCCCGCGGCGAATACGGCCGGACGTGTCGTAGTGCGACCCGTGGCACGGGCAGAACCAGCCGTTGAAGTCGCCACGCGCCTCGGTCGGGGTTTGCCCGTTCGGAACGCACCCCAGATGGGTGCAGACCCCGACCACCACCAGGATGTTCTCGCGCACCGCCCTTTCCTCATCGGTCTCGGGGTGCGGCAGATCCGCCACCTCGACCTGGCGCGCCTCGGCGATTTCATCGGCGGTGCGGTGCCGGATGAAAACGGGCTTGCCCCGCCAGGTGACCGTGATCGCCTGGCCTTCCTCAAGGTTGGACAGGTCCACATCGGTGGTGGCGAGCGCCAGGGTGTCCGCCGCCGGGTTCATGGAATCGATCAGCGGCCACACCGCGGCGGCGCCGCCGATCACGCCCATGGCGCCGGTGGCCAGGAACAGGAAATCCCGGCGGGTTTCGCCCTCGCCCTCTTTGGCGTCCTTGACTGCGTCGGCCATTCTCTTTGGTCCTTAGTGTGCCATCGGATGTCCAAGACACCCTTGGGTGGTCGTAACCTATCGCGTGCGGGCGCGGGAGGCAGGGTCTTTGCGTCATCGCGCCACAGCGGGGGAAATTTAGCCAGCGGCATCGTGCCATCGGGCCGGTGCCGCGTCGATGCCGCTTTCGGGTCCGCACGGGGGGAGGCGGCACCGCGTGACCCCGGAACAACATGGGGCTCCGGCCATCACACCGGGACCGTACCAACTCCCCGGGCCTGGGGCTATACACACATGGCCTTCGCCTTGCCAAGCGGAACCGAAAATTTGCCCCAAATGCCCCAAGCCCTGTCGCTGGTCCTGTTCCAACCGGATATCCCCCAGAACACCGGCGCCATGATGCGCCTGGCCGCCTGCCTGGGCGTGACGCTGGAGATCATCGAGCCCTGCGGCTTCGTGTTGGAGCCCAGGCGGCTGCGCCGGCAGGCTTTGGACTACATCGATCACCTGCGCTGGCGCCGGCATGCCAGCCTGGAGGCGTATCGGGCCGCCGAACCCGGCGGGCGGCTGATCCTGGCATCCACAAAGGGCGAAGCGTCCTGCTGGGCCTTCGGCTTTTCCCCCGGTGACCGGATCATGGTCGGGCGGGAAAGCGCCGGAGTCCCGGAGGCGGTGGCGGCCGCCTGCGACCATCGCCTGGTCATCCCGATGGCGCCGGGTCCCCGGTCCCTTAATGTCGCCACCGCCGCCGCCGTGGTCCTGGGCGAGGCCTGCCGTCAACTGACCGCCCATGGCGCACGTGGCGACCCGACCACGCGCCCGACCAGATTTGAACCGTAACAATGCGTTAACCTGCAGTCTGTTAACCGTTAGTATTGTCAGCTGTCCGTGCACGGGTCGCCAAGGGTGGGCTTGGCCGGGCGCGCCTCTCTCGCTTGGTCGTCCATGGATGGCCTGTCGGAGAACAGGATTGGAGATGACCGCGACCGGAACCGTGGCGCTGACCCGTGGGCAAGACGCCGGATGCGAGCCCAGACCCGCGCTGCTGGACCAGATCGGCGTTCCGGCCCTGATCCTGTCGGACCGGGGCGGCATCGTGCACGCCAACGGCCCCGCCCAGGGGCTGACCCAACGGCTCGCCGATCCCGACTGCACGGTCCGGGACCTGTTCGCGTGTGCCTCGGCCGGCGCGATTGATCGGCTGATCCGCGGGGAGGTCCAAACGGCCCGGCTGCTGCTGATGCGCAACGACGGGCCAAGCCTGCATGTGGATGCCTGGGTCGGCGCCCAGCCGGTGACCCCGCACCATTGGCTGTGGGTCCTGACACCGGTGCCAGACGTCGGCGCCGACGCGCCGCGGCGTGCTCATGACACGGATGCCCGCGTCCTGGCCTGTGCGGGGCAGGACCCGTCGGACGGGGTTCTGTACCACGGGCGCATGGACAGCACCGGCGCCATGGGCTGGGTCTGGGTGTCGGCCGGCATCCAGGACGTCTATGGCATCAGACCGGAGGCGGCGATCGCCGACCCAAGCCTGGTCGCCGCCTGCCTGTATTCCGACGCCGACCGGCGGATCCTGGCCGAAGCCCAAGCCAGCGCCGCCCGGCACCGGCGCCGGTTCGACGCGGAGTACCGCATCCGCGCCACCGATGGCCGGGTGAAATGGTTGCGCGATATGTCCGTGCCCCAACCGGGGGCGGACGGCGATGCCCTGTATGTGGGCGTGATCGTCGATATCACCGAGCAAAAGACCCAGCACGCCAAGCTGGACGCCATCGGCAGCCGCATGGCCGGCGCCTTCGAGGCGTTGAACGAGGCGGTCGCGATCTATGATCACACCGACACACTGGTGGACTGCAACGAAGCCTACCGCGAAGTGTACCGGAAATGCCGGGACATGGTGGTGCCGGGAGTAGCTTTTCGGACCCTGCTGGAAACCGCCTTCGCCCGCGGCGTGTTCGACGGCCACGCGGCGGAGTTGGGAGCGCGCTATCGGATTGAGGATCACTACCAGGCCCATACCGATTGCCAGGACGACCCCGAGCGGCTGATCGACGGCCGTTGGTATATGATCAACCGGGTCCGCACACCCGCCGGGGACCGCATCGCCACGCTGGTCGAAATCACCGCCCAAAAACGCATCCAAAGCGAATTGGCCCTGGCTTTGGAGGAAGCCGGACGGGCCAACCGCGCCAAGTCCAACTTCCTGGCCACCATGAGCCATGAGCTGCGCACGCCGCTGAACGCTGTGATCGGCTTCGCCCAGATGATCAGCCATGAGATCCTGGGGCCGGTGGGCAATGACCGGTACCTGGAATACCTGCACGACATCGAGAACAGCGCTGGCCACCTGCTGGAGCTGATCGACGACATCCTGGACACCGCCCGGATCGAGTCCGGCCGGATCGTGCTGGACAAGCGGCCGGTCAACCCCGCCGCCGTGGTGCGGGATGTGATGACCATCCTGATCCCGACCGCGACCGAGAAGTGCCAGCCGGTGTTGCTGCGCGACCGGGCGCGGGGGGCGTCCGTGGTCGCGGACCGGCGCAGCCTGCGACAGATCGTCATGAACATCCTGTCCAACGCGATCAAATACACCCCCGAAGGTGGTGCCATAGACGTCAATATGGCAGTCAGCGGCCAGGAACTGGTCATCCAGGTCGCCGATACGGGCGTCGGCATGACCCAAACCGACATCACCAACGCGCTGCAACCCTTCGTGCGGCTGGAAAACCCGCTGGTGTCTAAGGCCGGCGGCACCGGTTTGGGCCTGCCGCTGGTCAAGCGCCTGGTCGATCTGCACGGCGGGACCCTGATCATCGACAGCACGCCCGGCAAAGGCACCAACGTCACGGTGTCCCTACCGTTGGAAGGGTAGACAAACCGGGGTGAGCGGGGCTGACTTGGGCCCGCCTGGAATCACAGCCGAGATCCCGCCCGTGACCGCGACCACCAACCCCCATCACCGGGCGCTGCCCAGCCACGGCACCCTGTCGACCCCGGACCAGCGCCAGCGGGCGCAGGCCTGGTTCGCCGAGTTGCGCGACCGCATCTGCGAAGCCTTCGAACGCTTGGAGGATGGCTTGACCGGCCCGATGGCAGACCGGCCGCCGGGCCGGTTCCAACGCACGGAATGGCACCGGGACGGCGGCGGCGGCGGGGTGATGAGCGTGATGCGCGGCCGGGTGTTCGAGAAGGTGGGCGTCAATGTGTCCACCGTGCACGGCCAGTTTTCCGAGGAGTTCCGGCGGCAGATGCCCGGTGCCGCCGAGGACGGCCGGTTCTGGGCCTCGGGCATCTCGCTGGTCGCCCATATGCAAAGCCCGCTGGTGCCGGCCGTGCACATGAACACGCGCCACATCGCCACCAGCCACAGCTGGTTCGGCGGCGGCGGCGACCTGACGCCCATGTACCCGGACGCGGACGACACCGCGGCGTTCCACGACGCCTATCGGCGCGCCTGCGATGCCCACGACCCGGACTACTACCCGCGCTTCAAGGCGTGGTGTGACGAATACTTCTACCTGGCCCACCGGGATGAGCCGCGCGGGGTCGGCGGGATCTTCTACGACAGTTTGGACACCGGGGATTGGGAGCGGGATTTTGCCTTCACCCAGGATGTCGGCCGGGCGTTCCTGGACGGCTATGTGCCGCTGGTCGAAAAGCACCGGGACCGGCCCTGGACCGATGAGCAGCGCCAGTGGCAGCTGACCAAGCGCGGCCGGTATGTGGAGTTCAACCTGCTGTATGACCGGGGGACCACCTTCGGCCTGCGCACGGGCGGCAATGTCGAGGCGATCTTGATGTCAATGCCCCCCGCCGCCGCCTGGCCCTGAGAGCTGGGCCGAAAGCAAGTCCAGGCACCCGGCCCGGTCGAGGGCGAAATCACTGTCCACCCAGGTCCGTTCAACCCGGTCCAGGGCGGCCTTGATCCCAGGGCCGGGCGCCATGCCCAGGGCCACCGCGTCCGCGCCGCGCAGCGGGAATTTCGGCGGCGTGAAGTCCCGGACGGCATCGAACGCCGCGGAAAGGTACGGGTCGCCATGCGCCCGGGCCGCCCGCAGGGCCACCCACGCCCGCCCATGGGGCGCATGCCAATAGGCAAGCGCCCGCCCAGCGGCCGCCGGATCTTGCGCGCGCACATCGACCCGCGGCCGGTCGGAGCAGAGGGCCGCCAAGTCCGCCCGCTCCGCGGTGGTCAGCCGCCAGCGCTCGGCGACCGCGTGCGCCCGCCCGGCATCAAGGCCAAGCAAGGCCGCCAGCCTGGGCATGGCACCGGCCAGGGAATCCAGGGACACCAGCGCCCCGAACACGGCAAGGTCGGGGGCCACGCCGGTGAGCCGCGCGAAGCATCCCGTGTCCGCCATCAGCGCCAGGGCACCGGCCGCGCCCGGTGCTGTCAGCAGTTTCAGAAATTCCTGGCGGATCCGCTCCCCCGACAGTGTGTCCAACCCATCCCGCCCCCGCGCCAGGGCGGCCAGATGACCCCGGGTCGGCGGGGTTCGGCCATACTGGGCGTGAAAGCGGAAAAAGCGCAGGATGCGCAGATAATCCTCGGCGATGCGCCGGTCGGGCGCGCCCACGAACCGCACCCGGCCCGCGCGCGCATCCTCGGCACCGCCGAAGTAATCGAACACCAGGCCGTCGGCGTCCACCGACAAGGCGTTCATGGTGAAATCCCGCCGGGCCGCGTCCTGGGCATAATCCTCGGTGAAGACGACCTGGGCGTGGCGGCCGTCCGTGACCACGTCCCGGCGCAGGGTGGTGATCTCATAGCCGCTGCCGCCCTTCGGCACGGCGGTGACGGTGCCGTGGGCCAGCCCGGTGGGCACGGCCTTGATCCCGGCGGCGGCCAGGCGGCCCAGCACCGCGTCCGGCGGCCAGGGCGTGCACAGGTCGATATCGGTGATCGGAAGGCCCAAGAGGGCGTTGCGGACCGCCCCGCCCACCACGCGGAAGCGGCCGTCCAGCGCCTGGCCGATCGCCCGTAGGTCGGGGTCGCGCAAGAAGGCTGGCGCCGGCGCCAGGCGTTGGCCCGCCTGGGGCGGCGCCGGCCGGGGGGGGGCGGTCACTCCCCCGCGGGGCGCGCAATGCCGGCGGCGTCGCGCTGCTGTTCGGACGCGGTCGGCTCGTAGAAGTATCCGTAGGGGGCCGGCGTGTCGTCGAACAGCACGGTGTAGGTGATCGCCCCGAACATGAAGACGGCCCCCAGACCGATACAGATCAGCCAGGGCATCGCGCCCAAATCGACCTCCCCACCGTGGATCGCGGCCCGCCGGCGCAGCCACAGGTAACACACCACAGAAGGCAGCAGCAGCAGGGCCAGGAACATCAGTTTTGGCAGCATGGCGTGCTCACTTTCCAACCGGGGCCCGGGGGTCGACCGGCATCCCCAGGGCCTCCCGCAAATTGACCAGCATGCCGGCCGTCGCCCCCCAGACATAATGCCGGTGATAGGGGAAGGCATAGTAGGGCCGGTCGATATCGCCCACCCGGCGGCTGTGGGTCTGGGGCATGGTTTCGGACAGCACCACCGACAGCGGCAGCTCGAAAATCTCCGCCACCTCTTGGGGGTCGGCGATCAGGGGGGCGCCGGCATCCACGAACCCGACCACCGGGGTCACCGAAAAGCCGGTGACGGTGATGTAGGTGTCCAGGGCGCCGATCAGCCGCACCCGGTCCTGGGTGAGGCCCACCTCCTCCCGCGCTTCCCTGAGCGCGGTGGCGGCGGCATCCCGGTCGTCGGGCTCGCAGCGCCCGCCGGGGAAGGCCACCTGGCCGGCATGGGCCTGCAGATGGTCGGTGCGGCGGGTCAGCAGCACGGACCAGCCCACGGGCCGCTCGATCAAGCCGATCAGCACCGCCGCCGTCCTGAGGCGCGGCCGAACGCCGGTGCCGGTCCAGCCCAGCCTTTGGCCGGCCAAATCCCCGTCACCACGGCTGCGCGAGACCGCGGCGCCGAAATCACGCAGCCGTTCGGCAATCGCGGCACCGGTCAGCCGGGCGCCGGTCAGGGTGTCGGGGGGTACACCGTCCATGGGGGTCTAGGCAGCCTCGCCGCTTCCAGAGTGAGACAATGAGTGCGGATCCAACGGATCGTCAACGGGGAAGAAACGCCCGGCGGACCATATGCCCAGCCGCCCCTCCCCCGGTTCGGCCAGATCCACCAAATCATAATATACGGGCCGCGAGATTAAGATTTCCAACCCGTCCGGCCGGATCACATAGGGCCGGGGCTCCCGCGTCACGGGGTCGAAGCGCACCACCAAGGGGGCTTCGGCGCCGATCGCCACCCGGTCGCCCAACGTGGTGGTCACCTCCAGCCGGGTTTGGCCGCCCGTCTCCGCGCGGTCCAGCGCCACGCCGACGAACGGGGCGTCATCGACGCGGATCCGGCCCCGTTCGGCCGGGGTGATCAGCCAGTGCCCGCCGCTGGCATCCCGGCGCAAAACCGTGGCAAAAAGCTGCACGAGCGGCATGCGCGTGATCGGCGAGCCCTGGTAGTACCAAGTGCCGTCCACGCCGATGCGGATGTCGAACCAGGGGTCGCCGTCCGGCCCCCCGGGATGGCTGGGCACCGGGGTGATATCATCGTCCGGTGATGTCATCGGTTTCGGATCTCTCTACACTCTGCGTACACTAGCCCAGACGGAAACGGACAGCGATACCGCATTGTCGCCAAACTTCGCGGCATCGAATGGGTGCTGTTCCACCACCCCGGAGATGGACATCATGGCCGATCTGCACCACCCCACGCCCGAGGACCCCGAACGCATCGCCGAGGAAATCGTCGCGGTCGGGCAGAGCTTGGCCGAGGCCAAGCGGTCGGTCGCCCGGGTGATCTTCGGCCAGACCCACGTCATCGACCACGCGTTGGTCGCGCTGTTGGCCGGCGGCCATGTGCTGCTGATGGGCGTGCCGGGCCTGGCCAAGACCCGGCTGGTGGAGACCATGGGCACCATCTTCGGCCTGGATGAGCGGCGGGTGCAGTGCACGCCGGACCTGATGCCCGCCGACATCACCGGCTCGGAAATCCTGGAGGAGGAAGAGGGCGGCAAGCGGGCGTTCCGCTTCGTCAAGGGGCCGGTGTTCACCCAGCTTCTGATGGCCGATGAGATCAACCGGGCCAGCCCGCGCACCCAATCGGCGCTGTTGCAGGCCATGC
>CAYNRD010000094.1:0-7644 GCA_964399515.1 uncultured Mycobacteriaceae bacterium
AGGCTTGCTTCCCGGGAGGGGTGGTCCGGCGTCACGCCGGGCCGTCCGGGGACAGATCGGCTTGAACCCGCCCCTTCCAGTGCCCGCCCCGGCCCCGCCAGTAGTCGACCGCCGATGAGACGGTCATGGCCGTGTACACCAGCCCGGCCAGGGGCAGCAAGGCCGCCAGGACGGCCGGCTTGCCATAGAGACGCAGCGTGGGCAGGAAGCTGGCCGCCATCAGCGCCCAGGCCAGCCCGCCAAGCAGCCCGGCCGTGACCGGCGCCAGGCCCGCCAGGGCGGCCAGGACGGCGGCCACGGGCAGGACATACAGCACCGCCATGCCCAGAACGCAGCCGGCCAGGGCCAGGGCCGAATACCCCAACTGGTCGAAGGCGGTGCGCGCCACCATCCGCCAGACGGCGGCCAGGCCTTGATAGGGTCGGCGGCTGATCACCCGATCGGTCAGCCCCAGCCAGATCGGCCGACGCCCGTCCGGCCGGTGCTTGATCAGCCGGGCCAAGGCGCAGTCGTCGATCAGGGCGGACCGGATCGGCGCCAGGCCGCCCGCCTGCTCGAAGGCGGCCCGACGCAGCAGCACGCAGCCGCCGGCGGCGGCGGCGGTGTCATCGGCGGGATCGTACACCGCCCGGAACGGATACAGCTTTTGAAAGAAGTACACGAAGGCGGGGATCAAGAGCCCGGCCCACGCCCCCCGATGCCACAACAGCACCATGACCGAGACCAGGTCCAGATCCCGCGCCAGGGCGTGGCCGACCAGCCGGCTGACCGATCCCGGGTCGTGCTCGATATCGGCATCGGTGAACAGCAGGTAACGCACCTCCGGCCCGATGCCGCTGTCCAGGCCGGTTTGCAGCGCCCACAGCTTCCCCGACCAGCCGGGCGGCAACGGCGCGGCCGCCACCAGGGTGAACCGCCGCCGGTCGGTGATCAGCGGCTCGGCCGCCCGTCGCGCCGCCTCCCCGGTGCCGTCCTCGGAGGCGTCATCGACCACGATCACCCGCAAGACACCGGCGTAGTCCTGGCCGAGCAGGCCCCGAACGGTGCCGGCGATCACATCCGCCTCGTTTCGCGCGGGCACCACCACCGCCACGGCCGGCGCCGGGCCGGTCAACCTTTTGTGAGCACCCAGGTCCAATCTTTGGTCCGCGCGCCAGTAACCATGATGCAAAAGGCTCAAATACAGCCATAGTGCCGCAGAAATGCTGCAGAGCACACTCACGAATTCCGTCAACGCATCTTGCCCCTTCTGAAAATGCATTTGTGAATGCGACCCCGGGACTTTACGCCCAGGTGCGCTTGGGTCATTTGCCCAGGCCTTGCCACAGTCTGGAGCGCCGCGCCGATGCCCGACACCATTCTGCCGATCGCGTCCCCGGCGGCGCCAACGCCCCCGGCCGCCGGCACCCCCGCCGTCACCCAGATGGCCTTTGGCCCCCGGGTGCGGAAATCCTGCTACTTCGACGCCACGATCCGGTCCGGCGCCCAAGCCTTCAGCATCTACAATCACATGTATATGCCGACGCTGTATGAGAGCGTCGAGGCCGATTATTGGGCGCTGGTCGAGCGGGTGTCGATTTGGGACGTGGCGGTCGAACGGCAGGTGGAGATCGCGGGACCCGATGCCGCGGCCCTGGTTCAGTTCCTGTCGCCCCGGGACCTTTCCACCCTCAAGCCCGGCCGCGCGCGGTATGTCCTGATGTGTGACGAGCGCGGCGGGGTGATCAATGATCCGGTGCTGCTGAAGCTGGCCGAGGACCGGTTCTGGCTGTCGCTGGCCGATCTGGACCTGCTGCTGTGGGTGAAGGCGTGGGCGGCCGCCAAGGGCTTCGATGTCACGGTCACCGAACCCGATGTATCGCCGTTGCAGGTCCAGGGCCCGAACTCGACCGCCCTGATGCGCGATGTGTTCGGCGACTGGATCGACGGGTTGGGGTACTTCCACTTCCGGGAGGGGGTGTTCGACGGCATGCCGCTGGTGATCTCCCGCACCGGGTGGAGTGCGGAGAAGGGCTATGAGATTTTCCTGCGCGATGGTCGGTTCGGCGGGCAACTGTGGGAGTGCCTGTTCGCGGCCGGCCGGCGCCATGGTGCCGCCCCGGGCGGGCCGAACACCATCCGCCGGATCGAGGGCGGCTATTTGTCCTACGGTGCCGACATGACCCTGGATGAAACGCCGTTCGAGCTGGGCCTGGACCGGCTGGTCACCCTCACCGGGGATTTCGACTTTGTCGGCAAACGGGCCTTGATCGCGGCCCAGGCGCGCGGCCCGGCCAAGCGGCTGGTCGGCTTCGAGATCGCCGGCCCACCGATCGCACCCAACCAGGAGCGGTGGGCGGCGCAGTTCGATGCCGGGGGGGATGGTCAGGTGACCAGCGCGGTGTTCAGCCCGCGCTTGGGCAAGAACATCGCCTTGGGCTATGCCCCGCCAGGCCTGGCCGACCCCGGCGCCACGGCCGTGATCACCCTGCCGGACGGCACCGATCGGGCCGCGACGGTGGCCGAAACCCCGTTCCTCGACCCCAAGAAAACCCTGGCGCGGGGTTAGGGGGCGGTCAGCGGACGTTGCCCAACAGCCACAGGATCACCACCGCCAAGCCGCCATACAAAACCACCAGCATCACCAGCCGGAACAGCGCCGTGCCGGCCGCGAACCCCAGGCCGAGGCCGAAACCGGTCTTGATCGGCTTGTGGAAGGGGCTGCGCTCGGCCGGGGGATGATAGCCGTGCGGCGGCGGATGAGAACCGTGCTGGGGGTAGTGGCCCGACGGGGGATGATAGGGCGCGTGCGGGGGGGGAGGATGATGGGGGGGGGGTGCGGCGCGCCGGCCCTGGCCGCTGGCCCGGCCGTCATCGGCGCGCGCCCCTTCGACCACGATGTTCACGCCGGTCTGGGATCGATGGCCGCCGCCTTCTGGCGGCAGGATCTCCGCCTCCCGGTATTCCGCGGGGTCGGCGACCCGGATCGGCGGCAGTCTGGCCTTGACCATCTTGCGGCCGCGGTGGAGGTGGCGCGCGGCCGCATAGGCGCCGGCGGCCATGTTCCGCCGCCATGCACCCGGCCGCTTGCGCCCGTCCGATCCGTCCGCCACCTGGCGCCTCCATTCCGTCTCCGGATTGAGTGTGGCGGCGCCAGGGGCCGGGATCAAGAGCGGGCGGCGATCACGATACCAACAGATCCGCGACCGCGAAGGTGCCGTCGGCAAAGCGCAACTGCTCGATGCCAATCAAGGTATCGACGTCATCGGGCCCCAGGGTGTTGGTGGCGATGATCTGATCGCCGGATTGGGTGATCAGGAAATCGGTGCTGTTGACGTCGAACACCGCCGTATCGATGCCGTCACCGCCCTCCAGGGTGTCGTTGCCCCGGTCGCCGCGCAGGAAATCATCCCCCGCGGTGCCGACAAGCAGGTCATCGCCCCGGCCGCCGCGCACCGGCAGGGCCAGGCCCGCGTCCCGGCCGGTGGTGTCGAAGTCGATTTCGGCCAGCACCCCGGTCACCGCCAGCTCCGGATTCAGTTCGAAGAACAGCTCCCCATCGAAGAAGCCCCGGCCCTCGGCCTGGCCGATGGTCTCGTAATGCTCAAGCGCGTCCTCGAAGCTGAAGATGCCCAGATCGGCCAAGTCCGGATTGGCGGTGAGGTAGGCGATGTCGTCGAATTCGACCAGCCGGCCGGACAAGGTCTCGGTCGCCCCGGTGTCCAGGAAGGAGGCCAGCGCCGTCTCCGGCGTGACTCCGGCCGCGACCAGATCTGGGTTGGAGCGCAAATACAGTTCGGCATCGAAGTCCAGCACCCGCCCCTCGAACCGGCCGAAGGTCAGGTAATGGTCATGGGCGTCGGCCACGGTCAGGCCGGCCGCGGCCAGGTCCGGGTTGGCGTCGAAATAGGCCTGGGCGTCAAAGCTGATCAGGCGGCCTTCGGCGGCGCCGATGTCGATGAAGTGCTGGGCGGCGGTCTCCAGCGTCACGCCGGCGGCCACCAGATCCGGGTTGGCGTCCAGATAGGTGGCGGCGGTGAACTGGGTCAGCTGCCGGCTTTCCAGATTGGCGATCACGCCCGGATCGTCCGGCACGATGCCGTCGGCGGGCGACAACGGCAGGCCATCGATCACCTCCAGGCCATCGACCACCTCCCCGAACACGGTAAAGCGGCCCTCCAGCCCCGGCTGATCCTCGAAGGTGATGAAGAACTGGCTGTCGCCGCTGTTCGGATCGGCGCCCCGGGCCAGGCCAACCGTGCCGCGATCGAAGTCCGCCAGGGAGAATTCGCCCGGAATGGTCACGCCCGAGCCGCCGGTGCCGTCCCCGTTCGGATCACCGCCCTGGGCCACGAAGCCTTCCAGCACCCGGTGGAAGATCAACCCGTCGTAAAAGCCTTGATCGGCCAGTTCGACGATCCGGTCCACGGTCTGGGGTGCCAGGTCCCGGTCCAGCTGGATGACCGTGCGGCCGCCGCCCTCCAGGTCCAGGATCAGGGCGTTGGACCCGGTCACCGGCGCCTGGACGTCGTCATTCAAAATGGTGATGGCGGAGATCAGGGCATCCGCGCCGGCGGTGGTCTCGGCGCCGACCAGGTTGGAAGCCAGCAGGCCGATCTGCTCATCGCCCTCGAACAGGGTATCGCCGAGGATGTCCAACTGAACGGTCAGGGATGTCTCCCCGGCCGGGATGGTGACCGCCAGGGCACCGGGGACAAAATCCGTGTCCGGTACGGCGGTGAACGGGAATTGCGGATCCAGGCCCAGGGACGCCACAAAGGCATCATCATTGTTGGTGAAGGTTTGCAGGTCGAAGGTCACGTCGATCGCCGACGGCGCCGACAGGGTGGCCACGAACTCGACCGTGGCGGGCCCGTCATCGCCTTCCAGCACCGTCACGGTGGGGATGGTCAGGATCGGCAAGGTGGTCTCGGTGGTCATTTCAACCAGGTCTCCAAGGGGCTGTGCCTGCGCGCGGATTGCTGCGCGAGGGTCACTGGGGTGCCGGGCCCGTGTGGCCTCGGCCGCTCTGTAGTATAGAAGTTACTGTATAGATGCCAAGGGGGGAAGCGCTTCCCGTGTTCCTTAGCACGTCCATTGGCGCGCCGAAGATGGCATCATGGAGACATATCAATTGGTTCGTTCGCATAGGAACGGTCGGCGCTTACTCCGGCAGGGCCGTCGCGGTGAAGAAAAACACCACGTCGCTGGGGGGCTGGCCAAAATAGCGTTGAAAAATCTCATAGATTGCGCCGCTGCGATACAGGCTGCTCAACGCGCGGTCGATGACCAGGCGGAAGGCATCGTCCCCGCGCGGGATGGCCAGCGCATAGGGCTCGACCGTGTAGGTCTTGTTCGATGTCACGACGGCCTCGGTGCCCTGCAGCCGGATCAGCCCGTTTAGGATCGCCCGGTCGGCGAAATAGGCATCGATCCGCCCATCGACCACCTGCTGCAGGCCGTCGAAATGGTCCTCCAGCAGGGTGATCTCGACCCCGTCGATGGTGGCCAGCGCCGTGCCCGACACCCAATCCTCGGCCGTCGTCCCCTATCGGACTCCAAGCCGCCGACCATGCAGGGCCTCGCGCACCACCACGTCGGAAGCGCTGGCCGGGGAGGTCTCGACCAGCACCTCGCGCAACAGGGGCGGCGCGTCGGCGCGGACCGCCGAGCCGACGCCGGTCAGGAAGGTGGCGATGGAAAACGACACCGCTTCCCGACGGGCCAGGGTGGCCGTGGTGGCACCGCACAGGATGTCGATCTCGCCCGTGGCCAGCATGTCGACGCGGTTTTCCGCGTTGCCCCGGACCAATCGGCCCTCAAGCCCGGCCAGGCCGGGTTGCATGCTCAGGGCCTGGCCGACGGCGACACACAGCTCAACGGAAAACCCGCCCAGCCTGCCATCCTGCTCGAAGGCGAAGGGTGGCGCGTCGGTCCGGGCGCCGATGCGCAGCACCTTGTCCGCGGCGATCCGGTCCATGACCTCGCCGGCGGTGGCCGGCACGCCGCCGGCCGGAAACACCACGCCCCACAAGACGGCGAGCCGCGTCCACCGCCCCCGCGCGCGATCGGTCACAATCCAGCCCATGATCCCCCTCCATCCCGTACGCGTCCGCACAGGCGTGATCCCCGCACAGCGGGCGGTGCAATGCAACAGCGAAACCGCCCCGGCGCCAGCGGCGGGGACGGGGCCGGCCGCTCACACGTGCTGGCCGCCGTTGATTTCGATTTCGGTGCCGGTGATGTAGCCGCTGGCCGGGCTACACAGGAAAAAGATCGTCTGGGCCACCTCCTCGGGCAGGCCCAGCCGGCGCATGGGAATGGTCTCGGCCAGGCGTTCGGTGCCCGGGGACAGGATCGCGGTTTCGATCTCCCCGGGCGCGATCGCGTTCACCCGCACGCCCAGGGGGCCGAAATCATGGGCCATCTCCCGGGTCAGGGCGGCCAAGGCGGCCTTGGAGGTGGCGTAGGCCGCACCGGCGAACGGGTGCACCCGGGCGCCAGCGATCGAGGTCACGTTGACCACCGTGCCGCGCGCGGCCTGCAGCGCGTCCTTCATCCCCCGGGCCAGGACCACGGAGGCGAAGAAGTTGACATGGAACACCCGGCCCCAGTCGCGCAGGTCGGTGGTCAGGGTGGACAGACGTTCGCCCGACGGCCCCTTGGGGGAGATGCCGGCATTATTGACCAAGGCCTCCAGCCGGCCGCCGTTCAGCCGGCGCCGGATGTCCTCGACCGCCGCCATTGTGGAGGTGGGATCGCCCAGATCCACCTGGACATGGTCCTCGGCCCCGGCCGGCCAGGGGCATTTGTCATCGAAGGCCTGGCGGGAACAGGTGATCACCCGCCAGCCTTCGGCGGCGAAGCGCTTGACCGTGGCATGGCCGATGCCCCGGCTGGCCCCCGTCAGCACCAGGGTGGGTCGTCGTTCGGCCATGGCCCGGCTCTCTCCCCCTCTCGCACGGCGGCCCCCACCCTAAAGCCCATCACCGGCCCCGGGGAAGCTCGCTGTCGCACCCGGCGGATCCGGGGACGGATCCGGGGACAGTATACGGAACCCATCGGGTCAAGCCATGGTCATCGGCAGGGGGACGGCTGCCGCACTCAATCCCTCGGCCAGTGCGAGCGCCCCCACCCAACGGCACGCCGCGAAACCGGGAGCGAAACAAGGCGCAGGAGGTCAGTATACTGTCCCCGGGTTTTGCCTATCGACAAAGTCCCGTGTCCTGATAATCGGAACACCGCGAAAGGGGTTGAGCGTGAGCAAATCCGCATCGCCGGTGACGATGACATCGGCCCGGCCACTGATAGACAGGGAGAGGATGTGGTTGTCCTTCGGGTCGCGGCAAACGGCGACGTTTTCGGTTAGGGAAACGGTTTCGGCGAGACCGCCGAGGACCTGGATGAACCGACGGGCTTCGTCCGGCGTGACGTAGGCCGAGAATTTCGGCCGGGCGAGGACGTCCGCCAGTTCAGCGATCAGCGTGTCCGAGATCAGAATGCGGCCCCGCCGTGCGGCGAGTGCCACCGCCTTGGCGGGCACCGAGGGCGGCCACAGGATGCGGCTGATCAGGACATTGGTATCCAGGACAACGCGCTCAGTCGTCATCCCGCATCAATTCATCGTAAACCGCTTGGGTCATCCCGCGCCCGGCCGCAGCGTCC
>CAYNRD010000095.1:0-2560 GCA_964399515.1 uncultured Mycobacteriaceae bacterium
GATCACGCCCAATTCGGCCAGATCGGCCGCGGTCAGCTTCAGGGCCGCCGCCGCCTCCTTGGCGTGGGCGCCGCTGCGCCACAGGATCGACGCGCAGCCTTCCGGCGAAATCACCGAATAGATCGCGTGTTCCAGCATCAAGACCCGGTCGGCGGTGCCCAGCGCGATGGCGCCACCCGACCCGCCCTCCCCGATCACCACCGCGACCACGGGAACCGTCACAGACAGCCCCAATTCGATTGATCGAGCGATCGCCTCGGCTTGACCCCGCTCTTCGGACGCGACGCCGGGGTAGGCGCCAGCGGTGTCGATGAAGGTCAATATCGGCAGGCGATAGCGATCGGCCAGGCCCATGACCCTTTGGGCCTTACGGTACCCCTCCGGCTTGGCCATGCCGATATTGTGCTTGATGCGGGTTTCGGTGTCGTGGCCCTTTTCCTGGCCGATCACCGCCACCGACCGGCCGCGGAACCGGCCCAGCCCGCACAGGATCGCCTGGTCCTCGGCAAAGCGCCGGTCTCCGGCCAAGGGCACGAACTCATCGATCAATGCTGCCCGGTAGTCCAGGAAATGCGGCCGGGAGGGGTGGCGGGCCACCTGGACCTTCTGGGCCGGCGTCAGCCGCTCATAGGTTTGGCGCAACTGTCGCTCGACCTTGGCCTGCAGCCGGACAACCTCCTCGGAGAGATTGATCTTGTCGTCGGAGAGATGGCGCAGATCCTCGATCTTGTCCTCAAGTTCGATGATCGGCTTTTCGAAATCCATAAACATGCATGCGGCCTAAGGGAACACCAGTATCACGATGTTCCGCTGTATAGGGGGGCCGTCGCGGAAAGGCCAGCGGGAGCCCCGTCACGACCCCGCCGCCCCGACGGCCGCCCGAGGCCGGCCCGGCAGGCGCAGCAGGCGGGCTTCGGGCCGCAGCGCAAGGATCTGGTCGATCATCCCGGCGGTGGCCCGGTCCGGCTCACCCCCGCAGCACGCGGCCGGGATGGCGATCACGGCGATCGGCCCGTCCCAATCCTGGGCCACGGCGGACAAGCTGATCCAGTCGGGCACCGCCAGGACTTCGAACCCGCCCGCCTCCAGCCCGGACAAGGCCCGCTCCGCCCGGCGGCACACGCCCATCACCACCGCCGTGCGCGCTTCCGGCGCCCGTTCCCTGCACGAATCCCGCGCGGGCAGTCCGCAAAACGGCATGATCCACCTTCCCCTCAGCCTCGGTTGGGGCGGCACCCGCGCGCCATGCCCCCGCATGACGGCCACGTATCCGCACATCCATTGGAATTTGAATAAGCCCAATTCACTACCATTTTATAAATTCGGGCGGCACTCGTGGAAAATCACCCAACACATTGGATAGATTTTAAGAAAATTTATCGTCAAAGCGTGGGTCGCTGCGACAAGCGACATCAGGTCGCACGGGCTCGCACCGGGCGGTTACGCCTTGCGCAGCACGGTTACGCCTTGCGTTTGACGGTTACGCCTTGCGTTGGGCCAGCGGATGGTGGCGGGCGACCAGATCCGCCAGGCGGTCGGCCTGGACATGGGTATAGATCTGGGTCGTCGAGATGTCGGCATGGCCCAGGATCTTTTGCACCGAGCGCAGATCGGCGCCGCGATCCAGCAGATGGGTGGCGAAGGCGTGGCGCAGAATATGCGGGCTGACCTTGGCCGGAGAAACCTGGGCGTCGATGGCCAACTGCTTGAGCAGCTGGGCGAATCGCTGCCGGGTCAAATGCCCTTCCCGGGCGGCTCGGCTTGGGAATATCCATCGGCTGTGGCCGGTGTCGGGGCCGTCGGGGATGAAGCTGGCGCGCAGTTCCAGATAGTCGGCCAGGGCATGCTGGGCGGCGCCGGTCAGCGGCACGATCCGCTCTCGCCCGCCCTTGCCGACCACCAGCAAGGTCCGCCCATCGGCCGCGATCGCCGACAGAGGCAGGCCGACCAGCTCCGACACCCGCAGGCCGGTGGCATACAGAATTTCCAACAGTGCCAGCAGCCGGCGGCCCTCGGGCGCCCGGTCGGGGTCCGTACACCGGGTTTGGGCGGCCAGGACCAGCCTTTGGACCTCATCCTCGCTCAGCACCCGCGGCAGGCTGCGGCCCAATTTCGGGCCGTCGATGGTCGAGGATGGGTCGTCGGCGCGCAGGCCTTCGGAGACCAGGAATCGATAAAACTGCCGGATCGCCGACAGCCGCCGCGCCACCGTGCGCGGCGCCGCGGCACCGCCGTCGGCGGCACCACCGCTGGCCGCCAGGAAGCCGCGGATGTCCTCCGGCCCGGCGCAGTCGGGGGCCACGCCCCGGCCGGCCATGAAGCTGCTCAAGCTGCTCAGATCCCGCCGGTAGGCATGACGGGTGTTGGCGGCGGCCCCCCGTTCGGCGATCAGCATGTCCAGAAACCGCTCCAGCACCGGCGGCAGTGGTGTCTCCGGCAGCCGCGGCCGGCCGCGCCGCCGGGCCGGGCCGTCCGTGCACGCGGGCATTGGGCCAATGGTTAGGTCAGGCCGGCTGGCCGCACCCGAACGCCGTTAACGCGACAAGGTAGTCCCAAACTG
>CAYNRD010000095.1:2570-7639 GCA_964399515.1 uncultured Mycobacteriaceae bacterium
CGTCCGCCGTCCCCGCTACTGGTGCGCCCCCTACTGTGCGCCGTCCCGCGTACCGGGCCGGCGCACCGAACCCGAACGCTGAACGCCGGGTCGTCGTCTCGACCGGTCCCATCGACAGCGCGCTTATCAGCGTCCGGGTGCCGACGGGATCGGCATGCCTGGAAGGTGTTGGGGGCACACCTTCACTGTTAACAATTATCGTCCGAGTGGCCCCGGTCGGTCAAGATTGGGATGGATCAAGACTGGGCGTACCACAGCGCTTCCCGGGCCAGCTCGCCGGCCGCGCCGGCCAGCCCGACCAAGGCCAACGCATCGATGCCCTGGGCGAGCACCACCGGCTGCGCTACCCGCAACGGCGCCGAGCCCAGGGCCACCGCCGACGCGATGGCGGTGGCGCCAACCTGCCCTTGGCGGGCCGCCGCCGCCAGCCGCGGCAGAACCGTGGCCGAGGGCATCGGCACCACGTCCCGGCCGTCGTCCAACGGCAAACGGTGCCAGGCATCGGGATGGACCGGGGTGATCAGGCGGTCGAAGGCCGGCAGGGCGATGGCTGCGGCCCATTGCCCCAGGTCGCCCCGCTCGGCCAGTTCGGCGTCGATCCAGACCTCCAGGGCCTCGGCCCGGTCCGCGGCCCGCTCGGCCGCGGCACCGGCCAGGGCGGCCTGCATCCACAACCGGGCCAGGGCGATCCGGTCGGCGGCGCTGGCGGCGAAGCCCTGGGCCGCCTGGTACCAGGCGGCCGCGTCCGGCACGCCGGCCGCGAACAGGATATGGGCGCCCTCGGCGGTGATGGTCGCGGTCTCCGGCCCGGCGGCCAGGGGACCCAGGACGGCACGCTGTACCGCCAGCACCGCCGGCACCTGCTCCTGCGCGCTCGCCGCCAGGGCCGTCCGAACGGCGCCGATGCGGCGCTCGGGTGCCGCGGCCTCGGCCGCCGACTGCAACAGGGCGGCGCGCAACCGGGCGGCCCGAACGGCGGGGGCCCGTTCTTCGGTCCCGGGTTCGGCGGCAGCCAGATCGGCGGTTTGGTAGGCATCCAACAACGCCTCCGGGCTCAGGGTGCCCAGGCGAGCCGCCACCTCGGCGAAGGCCAGGCGCTGGCCCGGGTCCTGGTGGCGGTTGGCGGCCAACGCGAAGGCCTGGGCCGGGCCCGCGTCGGCCAGCCAGCGCCGGTCCGGCCCCAGCCCGACCCGATCCATCAACACCAGGGTTTCGGGGGTGGGCACGCTGGCATCAAAGCGCGGCTCCGCCGGATCGAACCCCGCCACCGCCGCTTCGGCCAGGGCCAGGAATCGATCCGCGTTCGGACCATTCCCGGCCCGTTCCCGCAACAAGGCCAGGTTCAGCTCCGCCGTCGCCGCCTGCCCGTCCTCCAGCGCGCAGATCAGGCGCCGGGCGATCCACACCGGGCCCGAGTACCGCTCGGCGAAGGGCCGGAATTCCCCACAGGCCAGATCCGCCCGCCCCATCAGCAGCAGGCCGTCGAACAAGGCATCGACCGCCGGCTCATTCTCGGCGATCACGCCGATTTGACGCCCGAACGCGGCCAGATCCGCGACCAGGCCGTACCGGGCCAGCCATCGCATGCGGACGGTCAGCGGGTCCGGGTCGTTAGGCCGCGCCGGGCCGATGACCGGTGCCGCGCTGACCAGAACCCGCCGCAACAAGCGCCGAATCGCCGCAGAATCCGGCCGCGGCGGCAGGACCGACAGGGCATCGACCAGCCCGCGCCGGTCCAGGCCGTCCCAGAGCCCGGCGCCAAACCCGCCGTCCCCGGCGGTCAAGACCCCGGCCCCGGACGCGTCCAGCGCGTCCAGGCGATCGATTTCGATGCCCTCCGGCGCCGGCCGGGGCAGGTCCGGCGCGGGCGCGCCGGGGCCGGCCGCACCCGGCGGCTGGGGGACCAGCTGCAAGGGCGCACCCGTCTGGGCCCAGGGCCGGCCGGCGCCCGTGACGCTCATGACGCTCACGACCACGGCCAGCGCCGCCGCCCACACCAGGGGCCCGATCACCCGGCCGCGCCGGCGCTTACAGTCCGAACCGCTCATTAGGGATCTCTCTGACCACGGGCGCGCCCTCGGGCGCCAAATCGGCGAAGCCGAGATACAATAGACCGCCCGCGACCAGCGCCAGCACCACGGCCACCACCGGCACCAGCCGCAGGCCCTGGTGCTGTGACGCGCCGAAGACGGAACGATTACGAGACCGCGCCAAGATCTGCTCCTTTTATCGCTGTCCCGGCACAAGGGTGCCAGGATCCCCGCCGGGACCGGTCCGGGAACCCGGTGTCGCCCCTGGTCCTGACAGGTAAGGATCGCATGCCGCCTTTTGAATGGACCGTAGCCGGTTTCCGCGGCCGCGAAAACGCCCACCGCCCCGGTGCCCGCCCGCCCGGGCTTGCCAGCCCGCGCCCGCGGACGTAGCAGTACCCGAATTGCGAGCGAAGGCGATGAGTTCCGAACCGTCCACCCCATCCGGCCAACGGCCCCCGCGTGATCCGCGCCCGCCCGGCACCCTGGTGCTGGTTGGGCTGATGGGGGCGGGCAAAAGCGCGGTCGGCCGCCGCCTGGCCCGACGGCTGGGTCTGCCGTTCCGGGACGCGGACAAGGAAATTGAAATCGCCGCCGGCCTGGCGATCGCGGAGATTTTCGACCTGTACGGCGAAGCGAGTTTTCGGGACTGTGAACGGCGGGTGATCGCCCGGCTGCTGGACGGGCCGCCCCATGTCCTGGCCACCGGCGGCGGCGCCTTCATGGACCCGCAGATCCGGTCCCTGGTCAAATCCAAGGCCGTCTCCATTTGGCTGAAGGCAGATCTGGACGTCCTGGTCGAGCGGACCGGGCGCCGGAACACCCGGCCGCTGCTGCGCCAAGGCGACCCCCGGGAAATCCTGAGCGGGCTGATGGACGTACGCTACCCCGTGTACGCCGAGGCGGACATCACAGTCCCCACCAATCACGGCCCGATCGACACCACGGTCGACACGGTCATGGCCTCGTTGAACGGATGGGCCGCCCCGCCATGACCGACCCCCTGGCCACAGCCGTACGCGTTCCGGTCCCGCTGGCCGACCGGGGGTACGACATCCTGATCGGTCCGGGCCTGCTGGCCCATGCCGGAGCGGCCATCACCGAACGCCTGGGTCGGCCCCGGGTTGTCATCATCGCCGACGCCCGGGTCTGGTCCCTGCATGGTGGCGCGCTGGAACGGTCCCTGGCCGCCGCCGGCCTGACCCAATCGGTGATCCCGATACAGCCGGGCGAGGCGTCGAAATCTTGGGCGGTTTTGGGCCAAAGCCTGGACAGCCTGCTGGGCTTGGGGATCGATCGGCGTACGGTCCTGATCGCCTTTGGCGGCGGCGTGGTCGGCGACCTGGCCGGCTTCGCCGCCGCCATCGCCCTGCGCGGGCTGGATTTCGTGCAGATCCCCACCACCCTGCTGGCCCAGGTGGACAGTTCGGTCGGCGGCAAGACCGGCGTGAACAGCCGCCACGGCAAGAATTTGGTCGGCGCGTTCCACCAGCCGCGCCTGGTGCTGGCCGATATCGGCATTCTGGACAGCCTGCCGGCCCGGGAACGCCGTGCTGGGTACGCGGAGGTGGTGAAGTACGGGCTGATCGACCGGCCCGACTTCTTCACCTGGCTGGAGGCGAACGGGCGGCAGGTGCTGGACGGTGTCCCCGCGGCGCTGGCCGAGGCGGTCCGTGTATCCTGCCAGGCCAAGGCCGATGTGGTGTCCCGGGACGAACGGGAGGCGGGTGCCCGCGCGCTGTTGAATCTGGGCCACACCTTCGGCCACGCGCTGGAGGCGGAAACCGGATACACTGACAGGCTGCTGCATGGGGAGAGTGTCGCGGTCGGCATGGCGTTGGCCCATCGCTTTTCGGCCGGGCTGGGGCTGTGCGCCGAGGGCGATGCCCGCCGGGTGGAGGCCCATTTGAGCCAGGTTGGCCTGCCGACCCGGATCGACCCGGCCTGGGCCCGCGATCCCGACCGGCTGCTTGCCCATATGGCCAAGGACAAGAAAGCCGTGTCCGGGGCGCTGACCTTCATCCTGACCCGGGGCATCGGCCGCGCCGAGGTAGCGAAATCCGTCGATCCGGCCCGGGTGCGGGCGTTCCTGGAGACGGAATTGGCCCGGACCCCGACACCGGTGCCGGCCGGAAGCTGAGGAGCCAGAAACCGATGTTGGAGGCGTTCGATTGGTCGATCGTGTTGGTCGGGGTGGCCGTGATGGTGCTGATCGCGCTGTCGGGCTTTTTTTCCGGCAGCGAAACGGCGCTGACCGCCGCCAGCCGCGGCCGCATGCACAATCTGGAGCAGGAGGGCAGCAGCCGGGCCGGCCTGGTCAACCGGCTGCGGGACAACAAGGACGCGCTGATCGGCGCCCTGTTGCTGGGCAACAACATGGTCAATGTGTTGGCCACGGCGCTGTCGACCAGCCTGCTGCTGAGTTTGTTCGGCGAAGCGGGCGTGGCCTACGCCACCATCGCCATGACCGCCCTGATCGTGATCTTCGCCGAGGTGATGCCCAAGACCTACGCCATCCACAATTCGGATAAGATGTCGCTTGCGGTGGCGCCGGTGATCCACTGGCTGACCATCGCCTTCCGGCCGGCGATCTGGCTGGTCACAACGATCACCCGCGGGATTCTGCGCGCCTTCGGCACCCGCCCGGACGAGGCGTCGGGCTTCACCCATGAGGATGAGCTGCGCGGCGCCATTGAGCTGCACGGCACCGAACACACCGCCGGGGACGAGGAAAGCCGCCACGAGCGGGCGATGCTGCGCTCGATCCTGGATCTGGGCGATGTCGAGGTGTCGGAGATCATGACCCACCGGCGCAACATCACCGCCATCGATGTGGACCTGCCCCAGGACCGGCTGATCGAGCAGGTCTTGGAAAGCCCCTATACCCGCCTGCCCCTGTGGCAGGGTGAGCCGGACAACATCGTCGGGGTGCTGCACGCCAAGGCGTTGCTGCGGGCGGGCCGGGCCGCCGGCGGCAGCCTGGAGGATCTGCACCCCTTGGACGTGGCGGCGGCACCCTGGTTCATCCCGGACACCACC
>CAYNRD010000096.1:0-7599 GCA_964399515.1 uncultured Mycobacteriaceae bacterium
CGACCGGGCCGGTAAGGGGGCAGCACGGCAAACGCGTCGGGACAACAAGGTGCCGGGCGTCATCTATGGCGCCAAGCAACCGCCCGTGAACATCAAGATCGACCAGTTGATCCTGAACCGGCTGATCCGCGACCCCGCCTTCTTCACCAACACCTATGACGTCAAGGTGGCTGGCAAGACCCACCATGTGCTGGCCCGGGACCTGCAGCTGGATCCAGTGATGGACTTCCCGATCCATGTGGATTTCCTGCGCGTGAGCGCCACCACAACCGTTACCGTGGCGGTGCCGGTCGAATTCGTCAATGAGGAGGAGTCGCCCGGCCTGAAGAAGGGGGGGGTGTTGAACATCGTCCGCCACGAGATCGAGGTCACCTCCCTGGCCGAGGCTATTCCGGACAAGATCGTGGTCGATCTTGCCGGGTTCGACCTGAACGACAGCATTCACATCTCGGCGGTGGCCCTGCCCAAGGGCGTGACCCCGACCATCACCGACCGGGACTTCACCATCGCCACCATCGCGGCCCCATCCGGCCTGCGGTCGGAAGCAGCGGCGGAGGATGAAGGCGAGGGCGAGACCGCGGAGTGACGCGGCCGCACCGGCTCATGGCGAAAAACGGGTCCCGCGGCAGCCGCCCCGGGGCCCGTTTTCGTGAGGGGGGTCCTGCATGTTGCTGATCGTGGGCCTGGGCAATCCCGGCGGCAAATACGCCGACACCCGCCACAACATCGGCTGGATGGTGCTGGACGCCATCGCCGACGCCCACCGCTTCGGCCCGTTCCGGGCCAAGTTCCAGGGCCTGGCCGCCGAAGGCCGGCTGGGCGCCGAGAAATGCCTGCTGCTGAAGCCGCAGACCTATATGAACGAGAGTGGCCGCTCGGTGGGCGAGGCCGCCCGCTTCTTCAAGCTGGAGCCCGACCGGATCCTGGCCCTGCACGATGACCTGGACCTGGCACCCGGCCGGGTGAAGGTTAAACGGGGCGGCGGCCATGGCGGCCATAACGGCTTGCGATCCCTGGACGCCCATCTGGGCCGGGACTATTGGCGCCTGCGCCTGGGCATCGGCCACCCTGGCCAGAAGGAGCGGGTCACCGGCCATGTCCTGAGTGATTTCGCCAAATCCGACCAGGACTGGCTCACCCCCCTGATCGACGCCGTCGCGGCCGAAATCGCCACCCTCGCCCCCCCGGACGACCAGGCGACGGCCAAGTTCCAAACCAATCTGACCCGCCGCCTGGCCGACTGAGCCCGTCATCGGTCATCGCCAGCGGATGATGGAGAGCGGCCCGGCCACGGACCGCGCCGGGCAGAATTGTGCGTTTCGCCTACTCCCCGTGATTGTCTCCGAAGAGGGTGATTTGCGGTCTGCCGCCCATGGTGACACCTTGGTGGCCAGCACCAGGCTTGGAGGCCGGGGCGGGATCACATCGGGGGGCTTCGACCGATACGGGCACGGTAAAATGTCTGGCTGGGCGCCGCAGGATGACGATTTGGACCTTCGAGTACACGCAAATCATGCCGCTGTGGCAGTTTCACCTGTTGATGCTGCCCTGCTATCTGGCCAGTGCCGCGTTGGGATGGCTGGACCGGCCACGGCGGGAGCCAGAGTCGCAGACGGGGCACTTGGTCTGGGTTTTTCTGTGCAACATCTTTTACCCGAAATACCCTCTGATGTTCGAGAATCCGATTTTCAACCTGGGAGGGGGAGCGATCGCGGCCTATTGGGGGCAGCGGTCGTGGACACCCTGTTCGCCGTCTGGGCTGGTTATGTCGTGCTGCGCTCTGGCCTGGGCCGCTGCAAGGATGCCTTCGGCCACACCCGCTATGCCGGTTTGGCCTTGCTGCCCTTCACCTGCCTGTGGCTGGCCTTTCCACCCAGCCAGGACCCGGAGCGGTGGCGGGACGGACCGAAAGCGACATTTGACGAAGACACGCCGCGCTGGACGATTTTCATCCTGTTCAGCGTGTTTCCGGTCATCGCGACCCTGGCGTTGGTTTTCGACGAGGAGGATCGCAAACCGTTCGGCTGGGGGTTCGTCGTCACGGCTGTCGACCGCGACATCCGCGGCAAGGGGCTGGACGCGGTCTTGCACGAGACCGCCATGCGTTACCAGATCGGCGCGCCATGGCGCCCCTTCTCCCTGTCGGCGGTGGATGTCTTGGGCAACACCCTGAGGCTTGACCACACCGTCGCCGACCCGCGCGGCACCCGGCTGAGCCCAGACTTTCGAAAGCAGACACAAGACCATCTGTGCGATCAAAACACCTACTGGGCCATCACCCAGTCCGGCGCCACCGTTGAATACCGCTATCTCGATCCAGGGGGGCACCTGCTCGACACGATCACCATCACCAAGGCCATATGCGACCCCGACGCGGGCCCGTGACGCCCCCCCCCCCCCTCGCCCCACCACCAGGACAGCCCCCCAGCAGCTCTACCACCCCGGACCCCAAGTGTTCCTTGCGAACGCGCGAGCGCTCGTCGCCCCACAACCAGGACCACCCCGATGCTGCTCTACCTCGCCGGACCCGATGTGTTCGTGCCGAACGCGCGTGCGATCGGCGCCCGCAAGGCGGCGCTGTGCCGGGAGCACGGGTTGGACGCCGTGTTTCCCGGCGATGGCGGGCCGGAGCTGGCCGGGCTGGACGGCGGCGATGCCGCGCTGCGCATCTTCGCGCATTGCTGCGCGGGCATGCGGCGGGCTGACGCGATCATCGCCAATATGAGCCCGTTTCGCGGCCCCAGCATGGATACTGGCACCGCGTTCGAGATGGGCTTCATGGACGCGCTTGGCAAACCGGTGTTCGGATATACTTCGGACCCGCGGGCCTATGGCGACCGGGTCCCGGCCGCGGGCCGGCACACCGACGGCCAACCCTTGGATGCGGATGGGATGCTGGTTGAGGATTTCGGCTTGGGCGACAATCTGATGATGGTGGGGGCGGTCGCCCGCATGGCGCTGCCGGTGGCGGCGGTTCCTGCCACCCGCGACGACCCGATCGCCCGGTTGGTGGCGATGGAGGCGTTCGCGGCCTGCCTGGCCCAGATCGCCGCCCATGTCCGCGAAGGCACGGCCCGATGACCGAAACCATCCTGATCCAAGATTTGCGCCAGCGGGTGCGCATCGGGGTCTTGGACCATGAGAAGCTGGCCCCCCAGGAAATCCGCGTCTCGGTCGAGATCCGCATGGTGCCGGGCTATGCGGGCATGGTGGCTGAAACCGGCCGGTATTTTTCCTATGCGGAGCCGGTCGCCTTCCTGCAGGAGATCGCCGACAGCGGTGAGCATATCGAACTGGTCGAGACCGTCGCTGAGCGGCTGGCAGCGTTCATTCTGGGCAGTGACCTGGTGGCCAGCGTGCGGGTGGAGGTGCTGAAGACCGAGATCTTCGACCATGTCGGCGGTGTCGGCATCGCCATCGAGCGAGAGCGGGCTGGTGCCGGGGCCAAAACGGTCTAATCTCCCGCTCTCTCCATCACCGTTTCGATCCCCCCTCATGCTTGCCACCATCGCCCTCGGCTCCAATCTTGGCGACCGCCAGGATCACCTGGCCCGCGCCGCCCACGCCATCGCCGCCCTGGACGGTGTCACGGTCACCGCCCGATCGCGCCTGTATGAGACCGCACCCGTCGGCGGGCCGGACAACCAGGGGCCGTTCCTGAACGCAGCACTGGCGGTCGACACGGCGCTGCAACCCGCCCAACTGCTGGCGGCCCTGCACCGGATCGAGGCGGAGCATGAACGGGTGCGACAGGTTCGGTGGGGGCCAAGGACGCTGGATCTGGACCTGCTGACCCATGGCGAAACGGTCATCGACAGCGGCAACCTGACCGTGCCCCATCCGCGCCTGGCCGAACGGCATTTCGTCCTGGCGCCGTTGGCGGACATCGTTCCCGATCTGGTTCATCCGGTCTCGCGCCGGACGATCGCCGATTTGCTCGACACGCTTGAAGACCGGGACCCGCTGCTGCGCCTGGTGGCCGCCCCCGAAGACTGGAGTGCCGATCCGTGATCACGCCCGAATACCTGGCCCCCTTGTGGGCAGCCCATCCGGATGCGCTGGCGGCACCGGTGCGGGATCTGGACTTCCCGGCCTTCGGCGTCCGGTTCACGGACAAGCCCTATCAGCTGGGCGTGCTGAACCTATCGAAGGATAGCAATTACCGGGAAACGGTCTGCCCAACCCTGGACCATGCGCTGTACCGGGCCCGGCGCATGCGCCTGGAGGGCGCCCCCCTGATCTATATCGGGGCGGAGGCGACCGCCGCCCACGCCGATATCATCAATGCCCAGGGCCAGACTTCCCTGCTGCTGCCGGTGGTCGAAGCCCTGACCGCCGAAGGCATCATGACCTCCATCGACACCTATCTGCCGGAGGTGGCCGAGGCGTGCCTGAAGGCGGGGGCCCCCGTAATCAACATCACCGGCCGCATCGACGATCCGGACTTCTACCTCCTGGTCGCCAGCCACGGCGCCGGGGTCATCCTGTGCTACACGCCCGGCAAGACCAACCGGGACCAGGCGGCCCTGCCCGCGGCCGAAGACATCGTCACTGCCCAGATGGACTATTTCCGGGAGACGCTTGAGCGGGTCACCAAAGCCGGGGTGGAGCGGATCTGGCTGGACCCTGGCTTTGGCTTCTTTTTGAACCTGCCCGACGGTGCCGACCGGCTGCGCTACCAGACCGAAAGCATCCTGGGCGCGTTCCGGTTCCGGGTGTTCGGCTGGCCGGTCTGCGTCACCCTGCCGTCTTCGGTGTTCCTGTTCCGGGACGAGGTGCGCTGTGCCGAGACCTGCTACGGCACCCTGGCGGTGTTGGCCAAGGCCAACCTGATCCGCAGCCATGAGGTGGCCCGGGTGCAGCCGGTCCTGGACATCCTGGAGTACAGCCAATGACCGCCGCCGCGCTGGTCACCGGAGCCGGCAAGCGCCTGGGCCGGGCGATCGCCCTGGCCCTGGCCGCGGACGGCCATCCGGTGGCGGTCCATTACAACCGCTCCGCCGCCGATGCCGAACAGGTCGCGTCCCACATCATCGCGGAGGGCGGCCGGGCGACGGCCGTGGGTGCCGACCTGTCCGACCCCGAAACCGCGCCGGACCTGATCGCCCAGGCCCGGGACGCGTTGGGGCCGCTGGGGGTCCTGATCAACTGCGCCTCGATGTTCGAACGGGACAGCCTCGCCACCCTGACGGCGGACAGCTGGCGCGCCCATCTGGACGTCAACCTGGCGGCACCGGTGCGCCTGATGCAGGCCTTCGCCGCCCAGCCCGACACGCCGCACGGCGCCGCGATCGTCAACCTGCTCGACACCCAACTGGCCGCCCCATCGCCGGTGTTCTTCAGCTATTTCTGCGCCAAGTTCGGCCTGGAGGGGGCAACACGGCTGGCGGCGTTGGAACTGGCCAAGCAGGGCATCCGGGTCAACGGCGTGGCCCCGGGGCTGGTCCTGCCGTCCGACCTGCAGACCCAAGCGCAGTACGAGGCGCGCCAGGCGCTGACCCCGCTGGGCGTCGGCCTGGGTCCGGAGGATATCGTCGGTGCGGTGCGTTACCTGTTGGCGGCCCCGCAGGTGACCGGACAGGTCATCCCGGTTGACGCCGGCCAGAGTCTGATGGGATTCGGCAACAGCAAGATGGGCTGACCCGAACCACAAGGACGATTGCAATGGCCGAGACCCCGACCACGATGCGCGCCATGGTGCTGACGGGCCATGGCGGGATGGACAGGCTGGCCTGGCATACCGACTGGCCGGTGCCCAAGCCGGGCCCGGGCGAGGTGCTGGTCCGGGTCAAGGCGGCGTCGGTCAACAACACCGACATCAACACCCGCATCGGCTGGTATTCCAAGGTGGTACGCGGGGACACGAACACCGGCGGCGCCCAGGGCTTCGCCGACATCGATGACACCGACAGCAGCTGGGCCGGCAAGCCACTGCACTTCCCGCGCATCCAGGGGGCCGATATCTGCGGCGTGATCGCGGCCGTGGGCGACGGTGTCGATGGGTCCCGTATCGGCCGCCGGGTGCTGATCCGGGCCCTGCAGAACCATCCGGCCGACAGTGCCGGCGGTGACTTGCAGACCATCGGCTCCGAATCCGATGGCGGCTTCGCCGAATACACCGTCTGCCGCACCCGGGACGCGCTTGACGTGCCCGAGGGCTGGAGCGACCTGGACCTGGCCTCGATCCCGTGCGCCTGGTCCACCGCCGAGGGCATGCTGGTCAAGGCGGGCGTGGGTTTGGGCGAGGACGTGCTGATCACCGGCGCCTCGGGCGGCGTCGGCTCGGCGGCGATCCAACTGGTCAAGCGCCGGGGCGCCAGCGTCACCGCCATGGCCGGGGCCGCGAAGGCCGACGCGGTCAAGGCGTTGGGGGCCAATGCCGTCTGGCCCCGGGGCGCGGAGATCCCCAAGCAGCGCTTCGACGTGGTGGTCGATCTGGTCGGCGGGCCGGCCTGGCCCACCCTGCTCGACGGGTTGAAGACCGGCGGCCGCTACGTCACCTCCGGCGCCATCGCCGGGCCAATCGTGGAGCTGGACCTGCGCACCCTGTATCTGCGCGACCTGACCCTGTTGGGCTCCACCCGGCAACCGGACCACATCATGCCGGACCTGATCACCTATATCGCGCGCGGTGAGATCACCCCGCGTGTTGCCGCCGTCTACCCGCTGGAGCAGCTGCGGGAGGCGCAAACCACGTTTCTGGACAAGGGCTATGTGGGCAAGATCGCCATCCGCGTTTCGGAGGACTGCACCGGTTAGAGCTCTTTCATACCGTTAGATGTTTGGTCCCGGGATTTTGAATGTCACCGGTCCGATAAGGCGGAGAACGCATGCGGGCATCACGTCTGTAGGGTCAGAGGCGGGCAGCGGCTGATCCACCTGCGCGTTGTCCAGACCATCCAACAGATGGACGCGGCATGTGCCGCAGGTGCCTGACATGCAAGAAAACCGGATCGCCTCGCCGGCCTCCAAACAGGCATCCAGCAAGGTTGCACTGGGTTCGACTTGAATGGCGACCTGCGTTCCATCCGCGCGGATCAGGGTCGCGGTTTGCGCTGTCGTCGGCATTGCGTAGGGGCGTGGTGTGCGGAAGACTTCTTCTTCTATCCGTGCGTCCACAACCCCAGCATCGATCATTGTCTGCCGCACCGATGTCCGCATGGCATCGGGACCGCAGAGCAAGATGCGGTCTAACTGTGCTAAGTCCATTTGCTTAAGAATGGGCGACAAGCCGGCTGCATCCAGACGCGCACCAGGACCATCCGCGCTGTCTTCATACACCATGTGCAATTGCAGTCGTTCTGGATAGGCTTTCGCAAGATCAGCAAGGTCTGACCCAAATATCGTCGCCAATGGCGCGGCAGATCCGTAAATCAATGTGACAGTGCTCCGGAGCTCCTCAAGCAGAAGCGACCGGGCGATGGCTTGAAGCGGCACGATGCCTGCGCCACCGGCGACGAGGCAGATATGTCGGCGCGTTTCGCCCATGATCGGGGCAACGGTAAATGTGCCAGCCGGCCCATAACTGCGCAGGAGGTCCCCTTCCTGGAGGTCATCATGAAGATAGTTCGACATGACACCGCCTGGAACGCGTTTGAC
>CAYNRD010000097.1:0-7576 GCA_964399515.1 uncultured Mycobacteriaceae bacterium
CGCCCGCCCCCAGGATCAGCCCGGCCAGCTTATAGGCGGGCAGCCGGTCATCCCGTGTGGTGACGTGGCTGAGGGTTAGGGTCACGAAGGGGCCCACGCTCATCAGGATCGCGCCATAACCGGTGGGCACCGTCTGCAGGCCCCAGCTGATCAGCGCGAACGGCAGGGCGGCGTTCAAGACGCCCAGCAGCAACAGCCAGGCCCAGGTGCCGGCGTCGCGCGGCCAGGCCTGGCGCAGGGCCAAGGCCGCCGCCAGCATGGCGACGCCACCCAGGCAGACGCGCGCCGCGGCCACGGTCAGCGGACCAACGCCGCCCTGCAAGGCCACGCCCACGAACAAGAACGCCGAGCCCCAAATGGCCCCCAGCACGGTCAGCGTGGCGACATCGAACGGGGTTGCGGGGCGGATGGCTGTCATGGCCCGAGAGCGTAGAGCCCGAGCGGTTTACGGCGAGCCAGTTTCTGGGCATGACTGCCTTGCGACGGGCGGGGAGGGTTGCGATGGCGATGGGCAAGGACAAACATCTGTTAGATCTGGCGGGGGCGATCCTCGACCCCCACGGGCAACAGCCCGCCGTTCAGGGCGACAAGGCCCGGCGCGCCGCCGAAACGCTCAAGAGGCTGGCCGAGACCGATCAGGGCGCCCGGGCGATCGCCGCCCGGCTGCGCCGTTTGGCGTTGGACGACTGAAACGCCCAGCCCGTTGAGGGCCCTCCCATGTCGGTCATCGCTTGCGCGGGCCGGTGGGCGGGTTATCTCTGCCTCCGATGGGAACCCGCCGAGACAAGATCGCACCCGAAGCCCTGCCCGAGGACGCCACGCTGACCGGCGTTCTTTGGAAGACCGCCCCCTATCTGTGGCCCAAGGGGGATTGGGACCTGCGCGCGCGGGTCCTGATCGCGCTCGTGTTCCTGGTCGGCGCCAAGGCGGCGACGGTGACCATCCCGATTTTCCTTGGCCGGGCGGTCGATGCCCTGACCCCGGGTGCCGCGGGCGGCGGCGAGGGAGGGGGCGATGCCAGCGCCGCGCTGATCGCCGCCGTGCCGGTGGCGCTGATCCTCGGCTACGGCTTGGCCCGGGTGATGTCCCTGGCGTTCGGGGAGTTCCGGGACGCGGTGTTCGCCAAGGTCCAGCAACGGGCGATCCGGCGCCTGGCCTTGGATGTGTTCCGGCACCTGCACGGGCTGTCCTTACGCTTTCACCTGGACAGGCGCACGGGCGGGCTGAGCCGGGTGATCGAGCGCGGCACCAAATCCCTGGAATCGGTGCTGAGCTACCTGTTGTTCAACATCCTGCCGACCATGATCGAGCTGACCCTGGTGGCGATCATCCTGTGGCAGATGTTCGACTGGACCTATTCGGTGGTCACCGCCGTCACCGTGATCGGCTTCGTGGCGTTCACCATCCGGGTCACCGAATGGCGGATCAAGTTCCGCCGCCAGATGAACGAAACCGATGAAAGCGCCCATACCTTCGCCATCGACAGCCTGCTGAACTACGAGACGGTCAAGTATTTCGGCAATGAGCGGCACGAGGCGGACCGATTCGACACAGCCTTGGCGGGGTATGAGCGGGCGGCGGTGATCTCCCGCACGTCGCTATCGCTGCTCAATGTCGGCCAGGCGCTGATCGTCGCCGGCGGGCTGACCCTGATCATGTGGATGGCCGCGAACGGCATCGTCGCCGGCACCATGACCGTCGGCGACTTCGTGCTGGTCAACACCTATCTGATCCAGCTGTCCCAGCCGTTGAACTTCTTCGGCTTCGTCTATCGTGCGCTGAAACAGGCGGTGGTCGATATGGAACGGATGTTCAGCCTGCTGGACGCGCATCCGGAGATCGCCGACCGGCCCGACGCCACACCCTTGGCGCTGTCCGGGGGTCATCTGCGCTTCGACGATGTGCGCTTTGGCTATCAGGCCGAGCGGCCGATCCTGAAGGGGATCAGCTTCGAGGTGCCGGCGGGGCGCACGGTGGCGATCGAGGGTCCCACTGGTTCGGGCAAGTCCACCCTCGGCCGGTTGCTGTACCGGTTCTACGACATCGACGCTGGCGCCATCACCATCGACGGCCAGGACATCCGGGCGATCACCCAGGCCAGCCTCAGGGACGCGATCGGCATGGTCCCCCAGGACACGGTGCTGTTCAACGACACGGTCGCCTACAACATCGCCTATGGCCGGCCGGGCGCCACCCGGGCGGAGGTGGAGGACGCGGCCCGCATGGCCGAAATCCACGACTTCATCGCCTCGACCCCGGCCGGCTACGAAACCAAGGTGGGCGAGCGGGGGCTGAAGCTGTCCGGCGGCGAAAAGCAGCGGGTGGCGATCGCCCGCACGCTGTTGAAGGACCCGCCGATCCTGATCCTCGACGAGGCGACCTCGGCCCTGGACACCGCCACCGAGCGGGAGATCCAGGCCAATTTGCGCCGGGTGTCCGAAGGGCGCACCACCCTGGTGATCGCCCACCGCCTGTCCACCGTCATCGACGCCGACCAGATCATCGTGCTGGAACACGGCGCGATCGTCGAACGGGGCACCCATGCCGACCTGCTGGCCGCCGACGGCCGCTACGCCGAACTCTGGCGCCGCCAACAAGAAGCCCTGGAAGCGGGCCACGACCCCGCCGCCGCCCTGGACGCGACGCCGGCGGCGGCCGAGTGAGCGGCGAGCCGGTCGGCCAAACTGCTTACCAACTTCCGGTATTGGGCATGGAGGCCCAGGGTTCCGCCTGGGGTTTGGAGCCGCCCTTTTGCAGCAGCTCGATCGAGATGCCGTCGGGGGATTTGATGAACGCCATGTGCCCGTCCCGGGGTGGGCGGTTGATGGTCACACCCTGGTCCATCAGGCGCTGGCAGGTGGCGTAGATGTCATCGACCGAGAAGGCCAGATGGCCAAAGTTGCGCCCGCCCGAGTATTCCTCGGGGTCCCAATTGTAGGTCAGCTCGATCACCGGCGTATTGTTTTCCCGCGCGGCCCCGGCATCGTCGGGGGCGGCCAGGAACACCAGCGTGAACCTGCCCTGTTCGTTCTCGAAGCGGCGGGTTTCCACCATGCCCAGCTTGTCCCGGTAGAAGCCCAGCGATGTCTCCAAATCGGCGACGCGGACCATGGTGTGCAGATACTTCATGGGGGGGCTCCCGTTCACGGTGGCGGCGGCTGGCCGGGCAACGGCCGGGTTACGACATACAGCGCCACCGGCACCAGGACCAGCGCCAGAAGCAGGGTGCCGGTGTCCGAGCGGCTGACCGTCCAGGTGATCCAGACGCTCGCGGTCATCATGACCACCGCCAGGATCTTGGCCGGGCGCGGGATGGCACCGTAGTCTTCCCACGCGCGCAGCTTCGGCCCGAAGGTCTTGTGGGCCAGCAGCCAGCGGTGCCAGGCCGGATTGGCCCGGGCAAACGCCCAGGCGGCGATGATCAGGAAAATCGTTGTCGGCATCACCGGCAGGGCGACGCCGATCAGGCCCAAGCCCAGGCAGGTGAACCCCAGCCCGCCATAGACATAGCGCCAGGCCCGGGACAGGGGTTTCGCGGGGGTCGCCGCCATCAGCCCTCCTTGGCTCCGGTGTCGGCCTTGTCCTCGGCCGGGCCGTCGCCCGGGGACACGCGCGGCTTCCGGGAGATGTCGACCCAGACATAGTCGATTTCCGAGCCGCCCAGGCGCACCATGTCCTTCAGCCGGGTGATGTGCCGGTTGGTCAGCAGCACCCCGTCGCCGATCAGCAACTGGCCCGACGAGCCATAGACCCGGTCGGCCAGCATCATGCCCGGCTGCAGTTGATCGATGGCATAGCGGAAGCCCTTGATCTTGCGCACAGCACCCGCCGTCGGCTCCTTGTTCGGGTCTGGGATGCGCATTTTCTGGGTATCGACTTCGATTTCCTCGAAATCCTCCGGCTCCCGGCCCTTGAAGGCCAGGGCCCGGTCATGACGGGCCGCCGGCGACAGCATCCAGTTGATCCGCCCCATGATCGAGCCGCGGGTGATCGGCTTGACCAGGAACACGTCCACTTCCAGGGCGATCGATTGCTCGATGGTGGCGATTTCGCTGAAGCCGGAGATGATCGCCGTCGGCATGGTCCAATGGGCGGCGGTCTTGTTGGTGCGGATCGCCTTCAACACCTCCAGGCCGGATCTGTACGGCATGGCGATGTCGGTCACCACCGCCTGGATGAACGCCCCGCGGGAGGCCAGGACGCCCAACGCCTCCTGCCCGTCGGACGCGGTGATGACCTTCGGGTTCACCTCGCTGATGATCTGGACCATCAGCCGGCGGATAAAGCTGTGGTCCTCCACCACCAAGATCGATTTTTCCGGCGACACCACGATTGCAGATACCCTGTCCCAGCCGCGGGTCCGGGACCGGCCAGGAGCCCCTGGACGGCCGCGCGCGGCCCGGTTTAGTGGTAGCGGAGCGGTGGGCGCGGTGTCGATAGCCATCGAGGTTGCAAGGTTTGTCCGTTCTAGAAACACCGGCGCCGGATCTGGTCGACGCGTTGCGGGCCGGGAACCGAAGGGCCCTGGCCCGGCTGATCACCCGGATCGAAAGCAGCCGCGCCGATCACCGGGCGCAGGCGCGGGCGGCGTTGGATTCGCTGTTGGCCCAAACCGGCCGGGCCGTACGTCTGGGCATCTCGGGCGTGCCGGGGGCCGGAAAGTCCACCTTCATCGAGCGCTTTGGCCTGTCGCTGACCGGGCAGGGCCACCGGGTGGCGGTCTTAGCGGTCGATCCGTCCAGCCAGGTCACCGGGGGCTCGATCCTGGGCGACAAGACCCGGATGGAGCGGCTGTCGGTTGATCCGAACGCGTTCATCCGGCCACAGCCGTCGGGCGGGTCCCTGGGCGGCGTCGCCCGGCGCACGCGGGAGGTGATGCTGGCCTGCGAAGCGGCCGGCCACGACGTGGTGCTGGTGGAGACCGTGGGCGTCGGCCAGTCCGAAACCAGCGTCGCCGACATGGTCGATGTGTTCCTGGTGCTGCTGCTGCCTGGTGCTGGCGATGAATTGCAGGGCATCAAGCGCGGCATCATCGAGCGGGCGGACCTGCTGGTGGTCAACAAGGCCGACGGCGACATGACGGCATCGGCCAACCGGGCGGTGGCCGACTATCGCCACGCCCTGGCCATGCTGCGCCCGCGGGAGGCCGGCTGGCGGGTGCCGGTGCTGCCGGTCTCCGCGCTGGAGGGCACCGGCATCGATGGCGTCTGGCGCCAGATCCTCGGCTTCCGGGAGTTGATGACGGCAGGCGACCACTGGGCGGCCAAGCGCCGCCGCCAGGCGCTGTCCTGGCTGTGGAGCGAAATCGGCGACACGCTGATGGAGCGGTTCAAGGCCGACCCCGGGGTGCGCGCCCAACTCACCACGCTGGAACGGGACGTCGCCTCCGGCCGGCTGACCCCCGCCACCGCCGCCGATCGCCTGCTGGCGGCGTTCCTGGCCCCGGGATCGTCCGCTTGACGGGACGGGCGGTTTTCTGTAGCACCGCACATCCTCGCGGGCGGCCAAGGCTGCCGGCACCACACCGCTATTGGCCAAGGCCGTTTATTGGAGTTCCGTCCCGATGTCCCGTCGTTGCGCCGTTACCGGCAAGGGTGTGATGTCCGGCAACAACCGGTCCCACGCCGAGAACAAGACCCGCCGACGGTTTCTGCCCAATCTGCAGAAGACCTCGCTGATGTCCCAGGCCCTGGGCAAGCCGATCAGCCTGCGCCTGACCACGGCGGCGGTGCGCCTGATCGAAAAGCGCGGCGGGCTGGACGCCTATCTGGACGGGGTTCCGTCGGCGGACCTGACCGTGGACCTGCGCCGGATCAAGAAGCAGGTCCAGGCCGCCAAGGCGCGCGCCGCGGCCTGAGCGCCCCAGCCGAATACCCTCGATCCAGGGCCATCAAGCCCCCCATTTCAAGGGGGGTGACAGCGGGGAACCCACCCCAGGCCAAGACGCCCGCCTTTTTTGTTGCCGGTACCCCGCACGCCGTGGTGAACAGGTCCCGCACCGCACCATGACCGGATCAGGAGGGGGATGATGGCCGACCCGGCGAAAAAACAATTGCTGCATCTGGTGTTCGGCGGTCGCCTGGTCGATCCGGAGACGACCGAGTTCGAGGACACCGACGCGCTCGACATCGTCGGCATCTACCCCAGCTATGCCCAGGCCTATACCGCCTGGCGGGGTCAGGCGGCACGGACCATCGATGATGCCATGACCCGCTATTTCATCGTCCACATCCACCGCTTGATCGACCCCGACACGGACCAGGACTGACCGGCCGGTGCTGTTCGGGATCAACACCGCCCTGGCGGCCAGGATCGCTTCGGGCCAGGTGGACGAGGCCAGCCTGTACGCCGATGCGCGCCAGTACCGGCTGGCGCGGCCGGCCCGGACCCGGCCGGGGGTGCTGCACTGCCCGATCTGCGGCACCTCCGCGTCCCGGTTCCTTCGCTTCGGCTTCGCCGGCCGCCGCAACGCGCGCTGCCCCTGCTGCGGCAGCCTGGAACGGCACCGGTTCCTGTGGCTGTATCTGGCCGCGATCGGGGCGGCGGTGCCGGGCGCGCGGGTGCTGCACACGGCGGCCGAACCGTTCCTGGAGCAGCGCTTGCGCCCGCGGATCGGCCGCGGCTACCTGACGGTCGATCGCTATGACCCCAATGCCGATCTGGCCGCCGATCTCGCCGACCTGCCCATGCCCAGCGGCGCATTCGACGTGGTGCTGTCCTGCCACGTTCTGGAGCACATGGCCGACGACCGGCCGGCGCTGGCGGAGTTGGGCCGGGTGCTGCGGCCCGGCGGCACGCTGATCCTGATGGTGCCGATGACCGGCGATGGCGAAACCCGCCAAGCGCCGCCGGCGATGGGGCCGTTCCAGCGCCTGATGGACTTCGGCCACCCGTTCCACCATCGCCTGTACGGCTTCGACCTGCTTGAGAGGCTGGACGCGCTGGGCATCGACGGCCGGGTGATCGCCTCCAAGCGGTGGCTGTCCCCCCACCGTCGCCGCCGGTTCCGGATCAACAAAACCTGGCTGATCCACGGCACCAAACGGCGGTAGCCCGCGCGCCCTGATGGGCTCAGGCCGCGAACTGGGCTTCAATCAGATCCAGAAAGCGCGTGGCGAAGCCTGTGAGATCCCGCAAAGCGCTGCGATCGAACGCCGTCCTCAACCCGTCTCGCCGGGGCCCAGAGCCGGCGCGATCGGCGGCCAGCCGCATCGCGCCGCGAACATAGCTTTCCGGCGACGTCGCGATATGGCCGCCGGCCCCGACCGCGCGCAACAACGCCGCCGTCTGCTGGCCGGCGAAGGTCGGCGTGGCCAGGGTCACGATCGGCGTGCCGACCCACAAGGCGTCGCAGGTGGTCATGCCGCCGGTAAAGGGGGTGCTGTCCAAGAACAAATCCGCATCGGCCAGCGCCTGAATGTAGTCGGTCCAGCCGAACGCCTCGCGGAGCGTCACCCGCCCCGGATCCACGCCGTGCCGCCTGAACGCATCGCCCGTGAGGAGACGAAGGAGCGGAACGCCGCGCCGATCACCGTGGTGATCAACGTCCGCGCCAACGACGCGGGCTCGTTCCGCG